>JBBSLY010000036.1:0-9863 GCA_038233455.1 Solirubrobacterales bacterium
CTTCGCCGACGGCGACATCGTGCCCGCCGGCGCGCCCCTGGCGACGAGCAACGGCGTGACGATCCTCTGCGCGGGCCAGGACCGGATCGCGCGCGACCCGGCGCTGTGGTCGGCGCAGATCGCGGCCGCGATCGCCTCGACCGGCGCCGACGCCCCCACCTGGCCGGCGTTCGCCGCCGCCGTCGCCGCCCAGACCGCGAGCGGCCCGAACCCGCCGGTGCTGCTGCTCGACCACGCCGGCGCGCCGTTGCAAGACGAGGACGTCGAGCTGCGCATCGGATCGCAGCGAGCCACTGCCCGCCTGGCCGCCGCAGACCGCGGCGACCTGCAGCGCGCCGTAGCGCGGCTGCACGCCGCCGACCCGGCGCGGATGCCGTTCGCGTCGGTCTTCGGCGCCGGCACGCCGGTGCGCGTCGGCGGGGGCGAGCACGCCGAGCTGACCCGCCTGGAGGACGGCGCCGGCGCCGAGGCGTCGATCGAGAGCACGCCGGCCCAGCGGCACGTCGTCCTCACCGACCTCGAGCGCTGGTTCGCGCCACAGTACGCCAACGCCGCGCTGCCCCAGGGCTTCGCCCCGCTCGCCGACTACACGCGCGGCAACCGCCTGACGCCGTTCGTCAACGGCCTCGAGTACTACGCCGACCTGCTCGCCAAGCTCAAGGAGGCCGCCGACGCGGGCGCGACCGGCGGCCTGCACCTCGTCGGCGGCTGGCAGACGTTCCCCGAGACGCAGCTCGCCCGCCGCGACGACGACGAGACCGCCGACGAGCACCCGGTCACGCTGCTGGAGGCCGTCACGCTGCTCGGCGAGCAGGACGGCCCCACGCGCGTCCTGTCGCCGCAGTTCTTCCAGCTCAGCCAGTTCTCCCAGATCCAGCCGGCGGAGGTCGCGATCGTCAGTGCGCTCGTCGTCGGGCTGCTCGGTGCGCGCGGCGTCAGCGCGGTGCGCTCGGATGCCGGCGGCGTCGTGATCCTCGCCGCGATCCTGTTCGCCAACCTCGTCCTCGTCCCGTGGCTGATCGATCAGAACGGCCGCCCGCTGGAGCCCAACCTCGACGCCGTCGAGCAGCTCGGCGCGGCGCCGAACGCCGTCAGCGTGTTCGCCCCGTTCCCGGCGCGCGTCGAGGACAACCCGCTGAGCCCGCCGCTGAACGGCTTCCCGTGGGACTCGCTGCTGACGCTCGATCGCAACTTCGGCTTCTACCACCAGAAGTTCGGCGTCGTGCGCGCGGGTGACGTCTACTACGGCTACTGCGGCGGCATCGACATCAACCCCAACCGCCTCGACGACGACCGTCACGTCGCGTACGGCCCGTACCACGACGTGCACGCCCGCGTCGAGGGGCCGGCGGCTCGCGACGTCGCGCTGTCCTTCGAGCAGCGCTGGGGCCGCGACGGCGAGGGGCCGCTTGCGTTCGAGACGCCGGCGGCGCCGTCCGAGCGGGTGGGACCCGACATCGTGGCGGCGCAGGTCGCGCGCACGTACTACCGCCCCGCCGCCCCGGCGCGCGCGCTGGAGTGGGCGCCGAACGGCGACCGCACGATCGCGCGCACGCTCGCGCGCGCGATCGACAACGCGCGCGAGTTCGTCTACATCGAGGATCAGTACTTCACGGCCGCGCCGCAGTTCCAGGATCTGCTCGTCCGCAAGGTGACCGACCGCGCGATCGGCGCGCTCGTCATCACGCTGCCGGCGATCGGCGACCAGCCGTTCGGCGAGATGGCGCGCTCAGGTTTCATCGCGGCGTTGAAAGCGGCCGACGCCGGCGCCGGCATCGTGCGGATCGGCTACCCGCGCCGCCACTACACGGTCCCCGACAACGAGCTGCGCGCCTCGTCGGGGCGCCTCGTCCTGCAGGCCGACCTCGCGGCCTCCGGCGGCCTCGACCCGACCGTCGTGCTCGGGCCGAAGTCGCGCCTGCCGGTGCCGCCGTTCTGGCTGGCGATCGAGGGGGAGCTGATGTATGTCGTCAACGAGTCGAGCGCGACGAACCCCAACCCGCAGCACGCGAGCGTCTTCGAGGTCGTGCGCGGCGACGAGACGCGCCTGGTCAAGGGCGGCGCGGTCCCGCTCGGCGCGCGGGTGCGCGGGCACCGGGCAGGCGCCGCCGCGACCGTCGTCGACGTCGCGGGCATTTACGTGCACGCGAAGACGGCGATCGTCGACGACGTCTTCGCCGGCATCGGCTCGGCGAACATCAACCGCCGCGGCCACCACCACGACGGCGAGATCACGGTCTACGCCGTGCCGCAGCGCCTGAAGGCGTCGCGAGCCAACCCCGTCGCCGCGCTGCGCCGCCGGCTGTGGGCGGAGATGCTCGACCTCCCGCTCGCGACCGCCGGACCACTGCTCGAGGACCCGATCGCCGCCGCCCGCCTGTTCGACCGCTCGCCGCTCCAAGGCAACCGCTACGCCGACATCGAGGCCTACCCGACGCACCTCATGCAGGACGTGACCGGCGGCGACGGCATCGTCCTGACGCTGCTGAGCACGCTCGTCGGGATCGGCGTCGCGATCGACCTGCAGGCGCTGTACGACGGCGTCATCGACCCGACGAGCGCGCTGGAGCTCGACCCGTGACGCAGTCGCTGTTCGACCTCTTCGGCGATCCGGGCGCGGTCTGGCCGGTGGATCGCGTCCACGAGCACACCGGTCACCAGACCGGCACGCCGTCGCCGGTCGACGTCTGGCTTGGGCGCCTGAACGCCGCCGTCACCGTGCGCAACGCGCGCACCGGCGCGCGCGCCGATCGCGTCGCGGTCGAGGCGGACCTGAGCGCGCAGACGTTCGCGGGCGATCCGCAGGGCTGGCCGTTCGTCATCGCCGCGATGCCCGACGTCGAGTTCCGCATCAAGCCGTACACGACGTCGGCGCCCGCGACCAAGCTGTTCGCGTCCGCCAGCGACAGCGGCTTCGAGCTCGTGCTCGAGGGCCTGCCGGTCGAGATCCGCCTGCCGGCCGGGCTGATCGAGCCGCATTCCGACGAGCCGGGCGGCCCCAGCGGCGCGCTCGAGATCACGACGGGCGAGTTCCAGCCGGGCCGTCTCGACGACCTCATGGTCACGCTGCGCCGCGGCGAGCCGACGTCGATCTTCGTTCACGTCCGGATCCTCATGACCGAGGCCTACGAGTTCCACATCCAGCCCGCCGTGCCGGTCTCGTTCGGGCGCAGCGCGCTGTCGGGGATCCCGTGCCGCGCGATCCACGACTTCCGCCTGATCCCCTCGCCCGAGCTCGCGCCCGACCATTTCGAGTGGCTGCGCCATCCCGTCGAGCCGCTTCCGTCACGCCTGACCGGGCCTTATGACGGGCTGTTCAGCGTGCGCACCGTCGACGTCGACGAGCAGGCCGAGGGCGTGCGCAGCATCGTCGAGTGGCTCAACGGCCACGCGCGCGAGTGGAAGCCGACGGCCGAGCTCGTGCTCGACGACGTCGTCGTGCCCTTCTACAGCCCGTTCGTGCTGCCGTTCCCGGTGCACCTGACGGCCGGCATCCGCCGCCGCGTGCTCGACGTCACGAACCCCTCGCAGGTCTACACGTTCGAAGAGGACCCGGTCCACATCGTCATCCGCGAGCAGGACAAGATCGCGCTGAACATCGCGTCGTTCTTCTACCGCTCGATGCCCTACGCGCAGCTCGACGACCGCTTCCTGCCGACCAAGCCCGAGTTCCCGACGGCCGACGGCTGGGACGACCCGGGCCTGACGTTCGACGCCGCGATCGTCTTCGGCGACGAGCAGACGCCGAAGCTCGGCTCCGACGAGCCGCAGGACGCGCTGACGTTCGGGATCGAGGAGAACCTCACGATCACGCTCGGCTACAAGCGCGACTGGGGCTCGGATGGCATGCCGGCGCCGGACACGGGCTGGCTCGGCTTCGTCAACCGGCTGCTGCACTGGGAGATCGCCGGCCTCGTGATCGTCGACGTCATGGGCTTCAAGGCCGGCTTCTCGCCGCAGCACTACTTCGGCGAGGACAAGTCGCTGCTCGACAGCTCGCTGCTGACGGCCGACCTGTTCGTGTCGATGCCGCCGACGGGATCGGACCACTCGTCGTTCCGGCTGCGCGGCCTGAATGGCGAGAAGGTCAAGTTCCCGATCGAGGGCATCGGCTGGCGCCTGGGCAGCTTCCACATCGAGGGCGTCGCGCTGCCCGACGGCGTCGTCATCACGATCTTCAACTTCTCGCTGATCCTGTCCGAGCTAGGGCTGCGCGCGGAGGACGGCGCGAGCTACCTGAGCTTCTCCGGCGGGCTGGGCTTCGAGGCGCCGAGCGGCTTCGAGGTCGCGGTGACGGTGAAGGGGCTGCGCTTCCGCGTCGCCGGCAACCCCGACGCGCCATCGACGAAGCTCGACGGCTTCTTCTTGTACGCGAGCGGGCCGGCGTTCGTCGCCGAGGGCGGCGGCTACTACCGCGAGCTGCCCGGCCCGGAGGTGACCGGCTCCGAGCTCGGCTTCAGCGTCACGCTGACGCTGAGCTTCAAGAAGGTCTACGTCTTCGGCATCGACGGGATCCTCGGCGACGCCGTCGCCCCGGCCGGGCCGTTCACGTACCTCATGTTCCAGGCGTTCTACGTCGGGACGATCGGGCCGGTCGCGGCATTCGAGTTCACCGGCGCGCGGGCGCTGTACGCGCGCAACATGCTGCCGGCGCTGCGCGACGTCGACCGCGAGGCGCGCGAGCTGCGCTACCTGAAGTGGTATCGCGACACGAACCCGCTGACCGTGCCCGGCGACCGCCGGCTGGCGAGCTGGCGCCCGGACAAGGGGTCGTGGGCGCTGGGCTTCGGCGCGTCGGCGTCGCTGCCGGGGCTCGGCAAGGTCATCGAGCTGACGGTCTTCGGGCTGCTCGTCCGCGGCGACAACGAGCAGGGCCTGTTCGTCGTCGCCGAGGTCTTCGCGCTCGGGAACACGAAGCCGTTCGGCTACGCGGCGCTGGAGATCGATCAGCACAACGATCGTGTCAGCGCGCTGATCGGCGTCGACGTGCGCGTCGGCACGTTCGTCAAGGACGCGCCGGCGTGGATGAACAACGTCGGCGCGCTGACCGGTACGCTGTTCATCTCCAACGACCCGTGCACGTTCGCGATCGGCCGGCTCGCCGACCAGAACACGTGGCTCGGGATCCGCTTCGGCGTCGACCTGTGGCTGCAGTCGGCGGTCGTCATCGGCTTCTGCTTCGAGCGCGTCGAGGGCGGGCCGAACGGGTTCGCGCTGACGGCGCGCGTCGAGGGCGCGATCGGCAAGAAGGGCGTCGTGCGGCTGTCCTACAACGTCGGCTGGACGCTGCTGATGGTGACGTTCTCGACGGGCTCGACGGACTACGCGCTGCTGATCGGGATCGAAGCCGGGATCCGTTTCACGCTGTTCGGCTTCTTGAAGATCGGCGTCAGCGCGTCGATGGAGTTCCGCGTCGTCGGCGGCCGCCCGGCGCGCGGCGAGCTGACCGCCGTGATCAAGCTCGAGACGCCGTGGTTCTTGCCGGACGTGACGTGGCGCCTGGACTGCCAGTTCGGCGAGTTGCGTCCCGGCGACCTTGCGACGGCCGTGCAGCCGCTGCGCGCGGCGGGCGCGCTGGAGCCGGCGACGATGGCCCAGCTGCCGGCGCACGTCGACCGCTTCGATGCGTCGTGGAACGGCGAGGGTGTCGCGCCGACCCACAGCATTAACGAGCTGCGCGCGCCGACGCGGCCCGAGGCGCAGCGGCTCGCGAACCTCGCCGCCGACGCCGCGCTGCGCCCGATCGCGACCGACGCCACGATCGCGGTCACGTGGGCGGTCGCGGTCAACGACAAGCTCGGCCTCGGGTCGGGGGTGGCCGGCGGCCGGGGCGACCAGGCATCAGGCGACCTGTCCTTGACGTACGACCTCGTCGGGATCGCGGTGCGCCGCCGGGCGCGCTTCGGCGCGGACCGCGCGTGGAAGCCGCTCGAGCAGAAGATCGAGCTCGACCCGGACTTCAGCGACCCGAGCGGCCCGGTGCTCGACGGCACGTTCGCGCCGCAGGTGCTCAACAAGGTGTGGGACGTCGACGTGATAATCGAGGGCCAGCCCGCGCCGAAGAAACTGCTCTTGAACGCGGTCGCGCCGTACGAGTTCACCGTCGAGGACGCCGAGGGCGACGAGGAGCTCGTGCGCGTGTATCCGAGCTGGCCGTGCTGCCACGAGCCCGATGACAAGGACCTGTCATCGCTGTTGCATCGGATCGCGTGGCGCTCGGTCGATGCCGGCGCCTGGCTCGGTGCCCCCGCGGTTGGGCGCTTCACCGACAGCATCTCGACGCTGCGCTTCCTGCGCCCGGCGTGGACCCATCCGGCCGGCTTCGGCGGCGGCCTGCCGCCGGCGACGGTCGTCGCGTCCGTGGCGATGGGCGAGCCGGGCGTGATCGCGCGGGCGGACTTCGACGAGGACGCCGCGCTGTGCAGCATCCGGCTCGCGTGGCCGCGCGGCGCGCTCGTGACGCTCGTGATGTTCGACGAGGCGGGCAAGGAGGTCGGGCGGCGGGACGTGGGCACGTCGACGGCGACGTTCCAGACGCTGCTGTTCGCCGCCGGCGGCCCGATCCGCCAGCTCGAGCTGCGGGCGGCGATGCCGGCGGGCGCGGCGCCGGGGACGATCTTCGATGCGCCGGCGGGCGCGCTGCTGGAGATCGACGAGATCGCGTACATCGGCCTGCGCGACTACCTCGACGTGCTCGTCGCCGCGGAGGTCTGCGACGGCGGCAGCCCGGGCGGATCGGGCGGCTGGGAGGGCAAGGGCAAGCTCGCGCTGCTGCCCAACCACGAGTACGAGATCGCGCTGACGACGCGCGTGACGGTGGCGCATCCGTCGAAGCCCGCGGCGGCGGCCGACGTCGAGGAGTTTGTCTACGTCCGCACGAAGGGCCTGCCTGGCTTGAACGCGATCACGCGCGTCGGCGAGGAGGTCGAGTCCTACGTGCGCTCGGCGTACGCGGGCGGGCGCGGCGGGCTCGTGTACCGCGAAGAGCCGGTCGCGCTGGCGTTCGCGGAGGGCTTCCACGTCGCGGTGCCGCTGGCGGTCCGCCCGCCGGGGTCGGCTTCCGAGCAGACGCAGCTGCTCCAGATGCAGCTGCTCGTGACGCCCGACCTCGCAGCCGCGGGCGGCACGGCGTTCACGACGACGGCGGAGGACTGGATCGCGACGCACCACGGCGCCGGCGTGCCGCCGCCGGTCGTCGACGGCGGGATCGTCTGGCAGCCGGTGCTGAGCACGGCCTCGACGTTGTCCAGCTCGATGCGTTCCGCCGACCCGTTCAAGGCGCGCCTGGCGGTCATGACGCAGCGCCCGGCGGTGACGTGCGACCTCGGCGATCCGCGCCAGGTCATCGGGACGGTGCTCGTCGCGCCGCCGGTCGGCGGCGGACCGGATCCGCTGGCCGTGCCGCCGAGGTCGTCGGAGTTGTGGCCGGCGGGCGAGCGGTTCACGGCGCACGCGCGGGCGAAGGGCGCGCCGTTCGTGGACCGGCGGCCGTTCGTTGCGGGCGACGAGACGGCGTTCACGGCTGCTGAGCTGGGCGGGCCGGGAAGCTTGGAGAGCTGGAGTGTTGTCGAAGGTTCGCTGGTTGTCGCGGGCGCGGGACGGCGCTTCGCGATGTTCGGCGACCCGGTGTGGGATCACGTGACGGTGCTGGTCGGCATCGCCCCGGGAGCGTTGTCGGTGGGCGTGGGCGTCGGGCTGCCGGCGGGCGGCGCGGCGTCGCGCGGCCTGTTCGCTTGTGTGGACGCCGGCGCGGGCGGGGCTTCGTCGCGGCTCGTCATCCGCCGCCGCGAGAACGGCGGCCCGCTCTTCGAGGTCGCCGCGGTCGATCTGCCGCCCGACGTCGGCTCGGGAGAGGATCCGATCCCGCTCGAGGTGACCGCCTTCGACGACCGCCTGCGCGCGCAGGTCGGAGAGGCCGTGGTCGAGGCCGACCGCGACGAGATGCGTGCCGGCCGCCTGTGCCTGACGGCCGACGGCCCGGCCGCGTTCGCGTCGCTCCAGGTCCACGGCCTCGACATGTACGCCTACCGCTTCGGCATCAGCCGCTTCCGCTCATTCGAGGAGCACATCGGCTCGTGGAGTGGCCGGATCGACACCCTCGGGCCCGACGCCCTGGGAGCTGGCACGACGACGGCGACGGTCGCGGAGCTATGGAGCGCGACCGGCAGCGACGTCGCCGCGGTCATGGCCCCGGGGGCGGCCGCGGCCGATCGCGAGCGTCTCTTCGCTCAGTGGTCGTCCGCGCTCGGCCTGGCGCTCAAGGACGACGTCACGGCGCTCGAGGTCAGCCGCTACGTCGAGGGAGCGCTGGCGCGCGCTCTGCTGATCGAGTCGCCCGAGCCGCTGGACTTGACGGAGGAGATCGCGGCGACGCTGATCGAACGCAGGCACGGCGACCCCGGCTCGCCGGTCGGACCGATGCCGCCGCCGCTGCCGCTCCCGGGAGGGGGCGTGCGCCCACCGCACCTCCCGCTCCTTGACCGGCTCGAGCGCGTGGCAGCGCAGGGTGCTCGGCCACTGATTCCTTTGCCCCGCCTCCCACCGGTCGACGAGACGATTCTCGACGTCGAGGTCATCGACGACGACGTGCGCCTTTGGCTGCATCCCGCCCTGGCCAACGCCGGCCAGCTCGCCGCGGTCGTCGTCGGCGAGGGCGGCGCGACGAGGCTCTACCGCGGCCTCGTCCGCCCGCCGTTCCTACCCGGCCGCCCGGCGATCCTCCAGGCATCCTCCGCCGGCCCGGTCGGCCAGCTCCCGCCCGGCAGCGAGCTCGCCGCCGAGCTCGCGACCGCCCAGCCGGGAGCGGTCCTGCTCGCGAGCAACCACCTGGTCGACCTCATCGGCCGCTGGTCTGGCCAGCCCCTGGAGGTCGACATCGAGATCGACGTCCGGATCCTCCAGAGCGGCGACGCCCGGCGGGCGCTCGTCGTGCCCGTCATCGGCGTCGCCACCCCAGGTTTCGCGGCCGCGCCGCACCGGCTGACGCTCGCGCTGTCGCGGAAGCGCTGGGAGACCACGGACGCGGCGGACGCGCTGAACACGTACGAGCGCTCGGCGACGCTCGCGCTCGACCTGAGCAGCGCGATCTCCTCCCGCTCGGCGAACGACAAGTACCGCCCCGACGGCGCGGCGAGCGTCAAGGGCGGCATCTCGCCACCTTCCCGAGACCACCGGACACCGACCGCGGCCGACACGCCCGCCTCCAACGCAGCCGCCTCGCTCGAAAGCCCCGAGCGATCGCCGTCCAGAACCGCTGACGATGCTCTCGCCGATCGACCGGCGGACGCCCCGCCGATCGCATCTGCCGACCCGCACGCTCCCAAGCCCTCACCTTTCGGCCCATCGCACCCTGGAGAGATCGACCAAGATGCGACTTCCTGATAGTTGGCTGACATCAGGCGCTCCACCGTGCAGCGAGCCACTTGGAACACGCGAAGCAGCAGTTAGCGCCCGATCCTTAGAGAGTTAGCGCCCGATCCTTAGAGACGGCTGCTTTCACGAAGAGGGGGTCTGTCGGGAGTCGCGTCCATCGGGCTCGCCACTTCTCCTTCCGGCGCATTGCGGCCAGACGGTTCAACAGCGACGCGGAAGAGACCTGCATTCGTGTCGCCGCGCAACTCTGCAGCAGCCCCCCGAGAGACCCGGATTGCGCGGAAGCAGGGCGCCACGCGCCCACTTTCGGCCGAGTGCGAGCGCCCGGGTGTCGGTCAGGGGGCGCGCCTGCTCCGGACGACGAGGAGGAGGGTGCATCCCAAAGCCGCGGACGACCGCTTTCCTCGAAGGAGGAGCGCGGCGGGTAATCCGGGCCACCCGGTGATGACTTGGAACGAGGTTCGTCCGCCGAGCGCTGCACACGGCCCGGC
>JBBSLY010000037.1:0-9781 GCA_038233455.1 Solirubrobacterales bacterium
CAGGAAGCCGGCCTGCATGAACAGCACCAGCACGGCGGAGACGATGATCCAGGTGTTGTCGAGCTCGGCCTTGAGCGCGTCCACACCTGCCCCCTGTGCAAAAGCGGCGCTTGGAAGCGCCAAGAGGGCCAAAAGGGCCAGTGGCCCCGCCCTCATCAGTCTTGATCTCATGCGTGCGAGTCCTCCTTGTTGGCCCGGCTCGAAGCGCCGGATCGCAGAGCTTTGGACATCGCACTGAAGCTAGGGGCGCTCCGGACACGGGTCTTTAGACATCCGTCGAAGATTCGGTGGGCGCCACCCCGCCCGCCGGTATAGGCCGAATTGGCCCGAAGGTCGGAATTGCCCGCAAGGAGCGTGAAAACGCTCAGGGTCGCAGCCGCACGCGGCGCAGCTGGGCGTCGGCGCCGGGCAGCCTGATGCGCACCCGCACCACGAGCGGCCTGCGGTGACGCCGCGCGCGGCGCAGCAGCCTGCGGCCGCGCCGGTTGAAGCGAGCGACGACCACCCTGCCGCGCCCGGGCGCAAGCAGCCTCGATCCCCGCGCGAGCAGCCGACCCCGGCGCCCCACGATCACCCGGCAGCGCCCCGCGCCGGCGGCGCGGCAGCGCACACGGATGCCCCGCCGCAGGGCCCGGCGGATGCGCAGCTTGCGGCGAAGTGAGATCGACACCGCGCTTCCACCTTCTGCCGGCGCTGTGGCACCCGGGCCTGCACCGCCCCCGTCCCCGCCCGCCGCGGACAGCCCTGCAACCGCCGCCCGGGCATTGACGATGCCGGCCCCGTACTCGGGGTCGGGGCCCCGTAGGCCGGCGTCGCTCGCGGTGGCGAGGATCCGGCGCACGGCATCCTGGCCGCGCAGGCCCTTCTCGACGAGCAGAGCCGCCACCCCCGCCACGTGAGGCGTCGCCTGGGAGGTGCCGGCCAGCTCCTCGTAGCCGCCGTCGTTGAACGTGGACAGGATTCCCGGCCCGAACAGCGACCCTCCCGGCGCCATGATGCCGAGCGCCTGGGAGTTGCCGCTGAAGTTCGAGAATTCGCTGCGGTTGCGGTTCTCGTCCACCGACCCCACACAGAGCAGCCGACCGCTTCCGGAGGGCTGGTTGCACGCCGGCAGTCCGCTGTTGCCCGCCGCGGCGACCACCACACGGCCGGCATCGAGGGCGCGGTCGATCGCCGCGTCGAAGTCCTCGCTGGAGCCGATCAGGGGCACTTCGCTGCCGAGGCTGAGGTTGATCACGTCCGCGCCCTGCGCCACCGCGTAGTCGATCCCCTCGACCACGTCCTCGACGCTGCCGCTGCCGTCGTCGCCGAGCACCCGCACCGGGAGCAGGGTCGCGCCGGGAGCCACGCTCGAAACCCCGACGCCGTTGCCGGCGCTCGCGCCCGCTATCCCGAGCACGTGGGTACCGTGGCCGTCCACGTCGTCGTCGGGGGTGCCGTCCTCATCCACGAAGTCGTATCCCGGCAGCAGCCGGCCCCCCTGGAGGTCGGGGTGTGACGGCTGCACCCCGGTGTCGATGATCGCGATGATCGCGCCGGCCCCGGTGGCGGTCGCGTGCGCGGCGTCGGACTCGACGATGTCGAGGCCGTACTGGCGATCGCGCAGCGGATCGCCGGCCGACAGCGCAGCGGCCGGAAGTGCGAGCGCGAGGAGGGAGAGCAAGGCTGTCACAGATGTGAGGCGCCGCATCGCAGACGATTCTAGACCCCGCGCCTACGCCGCGACTTCGGCCGCTGCGCGACCCGGGGCGGCCTGTTCGTCGGGTGCCTGCTCGGGGTCCTCGTCGGGCGGCAGCTCACCGCCGCGCTCGGTGCCCGCGATCACCTCGTCGGGCTTCTTCTCATCGGGGAGAAAGCCGGACTTCATGCCGAAGTAGACCGACTGCGGGTGGTGGGAGACGATCGCCACCGTCGACTGCTCGGGCATTACCGCGAAGCCGTCCGAGAGGTACATGCCGATGGCGTCGAGGCCCAGCAGCTCCCAGACCTTGGTGTGCTCGGACTGCTCGGGGCAGGCCGGGTAGCCCCAGGAGTAGCGCCGCCCCTCGTCGGCCTCGATTCCGAGCTCGTCGCGGGCGCGGGAGTGCAGCCACTCGGCCAGCCCCTCGGCGGACTGGACCCCGAGGCCGTGCACGAACAGCTGCTCGGAGAACTCGCCGTCGGCCTCGAGGCGGGCCATCACGTCGGTCACCTCCGCGCCGACCGTGACGCCCTGGAGCGCCACTACGTCGCGCTCGCCGGAGTCGATCGGGCGGTAGAAGTCGGCCAGGCAGATGCGGCTGTGCTTGGGCTGGCGCGGAAACGTGAGCCGGCTGATCTCGGTGTCGTGATCCTCGGGGTCGAAGATCACGAGGTCGTTGCCGTCCGAGTTGCAGGGGAAGTAGCCGAGCTTTGCCCGCGGGTGAAGGTAGTCCTGCTCTGACCACATCCGCTCGAGCTTTGGCCGGAACCCCTCGTCGTCGCCGTCGCCCTCCACGATCTTGCGCCACTCCTCGCCCTTCTTGCCGCGCCCGCCCCAGTGCAGCTTGAACAGCACGTGGCGGTCGAGGTGGGGATAGACGTCCCCGAGGTCCACGTCGACCTCGCGCGCGCCCCAGTAGGGGGGCTCGGGCACGGGGTTGTCGGTGCTCGCGTCCGACCGGACGCTGTCGTCGGTGACGGGTGGCCCGTCGTCCTTTACAACCGGCTTCTCGCGCAGCTGCTTGGCCTCCGAGCGGATCTTCTCCACCAGCGCCGCGCGGGCGTCCGCGTCGATCAGCGCGTCCATCGTGTCGAGACCCTGGAAGGCGTCCTTGCAGTAGAAGACGCCGGGGTCATAGACATCGTCGGAGTCCTTGCCGCCGGGATAGAGCATCCGGCGTCCGAAGTCGCGGTTGATCGCCGCGCCGCCCACGAGCACCGGATACTCGAGCCCGCGCGAGTGGAGCTCTGAGATGCAGATCGGCATCTGCTTCGAGGTCGAAACGAGCAGCGCAGAGAGGCCGATCGCGTCGGCGTCGTGCTCCTCTGCGGCCGAGATGATCGTGTCCACCGGCACCTGCTTGCCCAGGTCGATCACGGTGTAGCCGTTGTTGGTGAGGATCGTGTTCACCAGCGACTTGCCGATGTCGTGCACGTCGCCGAAGACGGTGGCGATCACCACCTTGCCCTTGGTGTGGCCCTCCATCTTCTCGAGGTAGTTCTCGAGGCGGGCGACGGCCCGCTTCATCACCTCGGCGGACTGGAGCACGAAGGGCAGGATCAGCTCACCCGAGCCGAACTTGTCACCCACCTCCTTCATGGCCGGCAGCAGCACCTTGTTGAGCGTCGGCACAGCGCCGATCTTCTCGTTGCTGCGGTCGATCCAGTCCTCGACGCCGTCCTTCTTTCGGCGCAGGATGTGCCAGTGCAGCGCCTCCTCGGGCTCCATGTCCGCGGTCGGGTCGGCGGCCTCGTCCTCGGCCTCCTCGCCCTTTGACTCGAAGTGCTCGATGAACTTCTCGAGCGCGTCCTCGGAGCGGTCGAACACCAGGTTGTCAGTCAGCTCGCGCTCGTTCTCGGGGATCTCGGCGTAGGGGGTGACCTCCGCGGGATGCACCATCGCCAGGTCGAGGCCCGCCTCGACGCAGTGGTGCAGGAACACCGAGTTGAGCACCCGCCGTGCGTTGGGCGAGATGCCGAACGAGACGTTGGAGACGCCCAGCGAGGTCTTCACGTGGGGGATCTCCGCCTTGATCGCCTTGATGCCCGCGATCGTCTCGATCGCCGATGGACGCCACTCCTCGTCGCCGGTAGTCAGCGTGAAGGTGAGCGCGTCGAAGATCAGCAGCTCGGGGTCGAGCCCGTGCTCGTCGCAGACGATGTCGCGGATGCGCTTGGCCACCTCGACCTTTCGCTCGCGCGTCTTGGCCATCCCCACCTCGTCGATCGTCAGCGCGATCAGCGCGGCCCCGTGGGCCTTTGCGATCGGCACCACGGTGTCGAGCTTGTCGCGGCCGGCCTCGAGGTTCACCGAGTTCACGATCGCGCGCCCGGGGATCTGCTCCAGGGCGCGCTGCATCACCTCGGGCTCGGTCGAGTCGACCTGGATCGGCGCGGGCAGGCTCAGGGACACCCGCTTGGCCAGGTCGCGCATCTGCTCGTCCTCGTCCTGGCGTTCGGTAAGCGCTACGCACAGGTCGAGCACGTGCGCGCCGCCGTCGACCTGATCGGTGGCGATCTGGAGCAGGCCGTCGTAGTCGTCTTCGAGCAGCAGCGCCTTCGCGCGGCGCGAGCCCTGGGAGTTCCCGCGCTCGCCCACGATCGTCGGAGCCGGCTCCTGGGCGATCGGCGTGGCCGTCATCATGCTCGAGACCATCGGCGGGCCCGGCGCCGGGCGCTCGCCGGCCTCACGGCCGGCCACGCGGTCGGCGAGCGCGCGGATGTGGTCGGGAGTGGTGCCACAACAGCCGCCGACGATCGAGACGCCGTTTCGCTCCACGAACTCCTGGAGCACCGCGGCCAGCGGATCGGGCTCGGCGGGGAAGATCGTCTCTCCGTCAGGCCCCTGGAAGGGGATGCCGGCGTTGGGGATGCAGTGCACGGGCACCGGGCTGTTCTCGCCCAGGTAGCGGATCGCGTCGCGCATGTCCTCGGGGCCGGTCGAGCAGTTCAGCCCGATGACGTCAGCGTCGAGCGCCGTGAGGGTGGTGAGCACCGCCTCGATGTCTGTGCCCAACAGCATCTTGCCGCCGTTTGGCAGCAGCGAGACCGAGCACTGGATCGGCAGCGTCGTGCCCGTCTTCTCGAATGCCGCGCGGGCTCCGAAGATCGCGGCCTTGACCTCGAGGATGTCCTGGGCGGTCTCGATGATCAGCAGGTCGGCACCGCCGTTCACGAGCCCCTCGGCCTGCTCGGTGAAGGTCTCGACCAGCTCGCCGAAGGAGATCTTGCCGAGCGTAGGGTCGTCGGAGGCGGGCAGGTGGCCGGTGGGGCCGATCGATCCGGCCACGAACAGGTCCTCGCCCACGGCCTTGCGCGCGATCTGCGCGGCCTTGGTGTTTATCTCGGCGGTGTGCTCGCCGAGGCCCCACTCGTCGAGCTTGATCCGGCTGGCCTGGAAGCTGTCGGTCTGCACGACCTGCGCCCCGGCCTCGACGAAGGCCTCATGGACGCCTTCGATCACGTCGGGGCGGTTGAGCACGAGCGCCTCGTGGCACTTGCCCTGAAGGCCGCCGTAGTCCTCTGAGGTGAGGTCGAACTGCTCGAGGGTGGCCCCCATCCCGCCGTCGAAGATCACGACGTGCTTGCGGACGGCTTCGAGGTAGTCGCGGGCCATTCCCGAAGGCTAGCGCAACCTTGACATAGTTGTGTGAAGGTTGGGGCGCCGCGCCCCTGCGCTCAGAAGTCCTCGGCCGGCTCGGGCCGTCGCCGCCCGACCGCGCCCAGCTCCACCGGCGCCGCGTGCAGGGCGCGCAGGCGCAAGTCCTTCCAGGTCATGCCCTCCGCCACGAGCGCCGGCATCCCGAGCGTGAGCGCGGTCGCGATCTCCACGGCCTGGAGGATGATCCCGTAGGCGAGCGCATCGGTCTGACCGACCCCGTACGCCGAGAGCACGGCGACGCACGCCGCCTGGAAGATGCCGAGGTTCGACGGCGTCGCCGGCAGAGCGGCCGTTACGTTGACGGCGAACAGCACCGCGGCGGCCGCGCCCATCCCCGCCTGGGCGTCGAGCCCGAGCGCCACCAGCAGCGCGTAGCAGGCCAGCCACTGCACGGCCCAAGCCGTGAGCTGGGCGGTGGCCGCCCACGCTCCGAGCCGCGGGTCGCGAAACACCTGTAGGCCGCTGCGCACCTGCACCACAGCCCGGCGGGCGGCTGCGAGCGCCTGCTGCACGCGCGCGTAGCGCGAGGGCTTGCCGCGGCGCAGCAGGGCGGGAACGGCCAGCAGCAGCCCGATCGCCACCAGCGGCGCGATCGTCGCGAAAACCAGCGCGTCCTCGCCGCCGCGGAAGATGCCGACCGTGGCGAACATCACCGAGCCCAGCACCGCCAAGGCGAGCAGGTTGAGCAGAGTCTGGGAGACCAGCGTCCCCAGCACCACCGGGAAGTTGTCGCGCACGCGGCCGACGCGCCGGGCGGCGATCAGCGCCCGCGACGGCTCCCCCAGGCGGGCAGGCAGCGTAGCCGACATCAGCACGCCGATCATCGTCGCGCGCGAGATGTCGCGCCGGCGCACGTGCGTGCCCGGCAGCGCGGCGGCCAGGATGGCGTGCCAGGCCTCGGCGCGGATGAGCATCGAGGCGCACATCAGCGCGAAGGCGGCGATCACCCACACCGGAGTGGCGGCCACCACCGCGCCGGCGATCGACTCGATCCCGATCTGTCGCAGCGCCAGCGTGGCCAGCGCGATCCCGCCCACCGCCGCGCCGGCGACGGCGACCCGGCGGATGGTGCGAAGGGCTGTGCGGCGTCCGGCGCCCGCGGCCCGGGGTTCGATAGAGGGAATTCGCGCGGGGCGCGGGGCGCGACCCGGTTGCGCCGCGCGCACTCCCAGGCGCGCGCCGGCGCGGGCGGCGCGGGTCGCCGGGGCCGGCATCTGCACCGCGTCTTCGTAGGCGCCGACCACCTGCTCGGCCACGGCGGGCCAGGCGAAGCGCCGCGCGCGCGCACCCGCGCGCTCGGCCATGGCCGCCCTGCGGTCGGGGTCGAGCGCCAGGGCACGGAGGGCCTCGCCAAGGGCGCTGGGATCGCCCGCGGGGACGAGCAGACCGTCGGCGCCGTCGCTCACGACATCGCGATAGCCGGCGATGTCCGAGGCGACCACCGGCGTGCGCGCGGCCAGCGCCTCGGTGAGCACCATGCCGAAGCTCTCGCCGCCCAGTGACGGCGCGCACAACAGGTCGGCGCGGCCGAGCAGGCGCTGCTTCTCGGCCTCGCTCACCCGCCCCGCCACCGTCACCCCCTCGGCGTCGAGGAGCAGCGGGTCGACCTCCTCCCGCGTGGCGCCCGCGACGGTCAACCGCGCCGGCACCCCGGCGCCGCGCAAGGCCTCGAAGGCGCGCAGCAGGACGGGAAGCCCCTTGCGGGCCTCGGCGCGGCCGAGAAAGAGCAGCTCCAGACGTTCGCCGGCAGGGCTGTGGTCGGGACGGGCAGCGGCCAGGTCCACCCCGTTGGGGACGATCCGGTAGCGGCCGCCGTAGAAGCGCTCCGCCGTCCAGCGCGCGGCCTCCGAGACCGCGATCCGCACGTGCAGCTTGTTATAGAGGCGCCGCGCGCCCACCACGTTGGCGGCGACGCCGTTCGCCACCCGGCTTCGCGAGTAGCAGTGGAAGGTGCCCACCAGTGGAGTTCGTGCAGCCTCGGTGGCGAACCAGCTCACGAGCGGCGCGTTTGGCTCGTGCACGTGGATCACGTCGTAGGCACCGTGGCGCAGCTCGCGCCCGAGCGTGGCCACCGCCTCGGGGGTCAGCGCGAGGTTCGAGACCGCGCCGTTGGCGGGCAGCCCGACCGTGCGCCCGAGCGGGACCAGGTAGTCGGGCAGGGGCCGGCGCACCGGGGCGGCGCCCCGGTGCATGACACGGGCCAGGCGGTCGTCGGGGTCGTGGGGCGCGAGCAGACGGACGTCATGTCCCTGCGACAGGAGCTCCTCGCTGAGCGACTCCACGTGGCGGCCGACACCGCCCGGATACGTGTACGAGTAGGGGGATACGAGCCCAACGCGCACCGGTGCATCCTAAGCGAACGGCCGGAGTGCGCCACAATCCGGGCGTGGCAGGACGCAACTTCGTCAAGTTCACCTTCATCCGCGTGGCGCCCGAGTGGCGCCGGCGCTCGGCCGAGGAGCGCGCTCGCGACAAGCGGGAGTTCGTGGCCGCCTGCCACGAGTTCGGCTCCGACCACCTGCTGCGCGCCTACTCGCTGGTGGGTACCCGCGGCGACACCGACCTGATGGTGCGCGCCCTCGCCCCCTCGCTCGACCCGATCCACGAGCTGCACGTATTGCTCAATCAGACCGGGCTGATGGCCCACGCCGAGATCTCCCACTCCTTCCTGGCGATGACCAAGGAGTCGATCTACTCGGACGAGCCCCAGCCGCTCGAGCCTCGCCCCGGGTCGGACGCCAAGTACCTGATCGTCTACCCGATGTGGAAGAAGCGCGAGTGGTACATGCTCGCCCCCGAGGAGCGGATGCGCGTGATGCGCGGCCACATCGAGACCGGTAGGCGCTACACGGGGATCGAGATCAACACCGCCTACTCGTACGGCCTCGACGACCAGGAGTTCGTGGTCTCTTTCAACGCCGACGAACCCGGCGAGTTCCTCGACCTCGTACAGGAGCTGCGCTCGACCGAGTCGAGCGCCTACACCGAGTCAGAGACGCCGATCTTCACCTGCATCTCGGCAACGGTCGAGCGGGCGCTGGATGCACTGGATGGGGAGCGGGTGGGGGCGGCGCAGAGCGGTCCGTAGAGGGCCGTCCGGACTGCGTCAGGCGCCGTTCACGCCGACGCAGCACCGATTCTTGCCGCGTACGTCTCGGGGGTTGCGGGCGCTCAAGACTCGAGCCGGGCTTTGCCGGCGGCCTCCAGCATCTCCGCTACCCGCGTCAGCTTCACCCGCGGGCGGCCCAGCGGCTCGCCGGTGGCCTTCTCCACGGTGTCGATCAGCTCCCAGCCCTCGTAGGTCACATGCTCTGGCGCTCGCTCTGACAGCCACCCCTCGACGGCCCCGGGCGAGCCGTCGCCGGCGGGCTCGGGCAGGCGGTCCTCGTGGAGGTCCTCGATCAGGTGGTCCACGGTCTCCTGAGCGTCGCGCTTGTTGGTGCCGATCACCCCGGACGGACCGCGCTTGATCCAGCCCACCACGTACTCGCCGGGGATCACGTGCTGCTCAGCCGGATCTACGACGCGCCCTTCCTCGTTTGGGATCGCGCCCTTCCACTCGTCGAAGGGCACCCCCTCGATCGGCACGCCGCGGTAGCCGATCGAGCGGAAGACGAGCCCCGTCTCGAGCGTCTCGTGGTCCTCGGTGGCGCGTGCCTTGAGGGCCCCGCCGGCGTCGTGGTGGAGCTCGTTTCGCACCAGCTCGATTCGCTCCACCTCCCTGTCGCCCTCGATCGCCACCGGCGAGCGAAGGAAACGCAGCACCACCCGCTTGGGCTTGCCCTCGGGCTCGCGGCCGGCGTAGCCGCGGAGGATCTCCACGTTCTTGCGCGCAGTGATCTCACCCTCGGCGTCGATCGAGCGCGCGCTCTGGTCGTCCAGCTCGAGCTCGGCCGGGTCGACGATCACGTCGGCGTCGGTCAGCTCGCCCAGCTCGAGCAGCTCGGGGTTGGTGAAGGCCGCCTGCGCCGGCCCGCGGCGGCCGACGATCACCACCTCCTCGATCGCGCTGGAGGCGAGCGCCTCGATCGCGTGGTCGGCCGTGTCGGTGGTCTCCAGCTCCGAACGCGGGAGCACGAGCATCCGTGCCACGTCCATCGCCACGTTCCCGTTGCCGATCACCACCGCGCGCTTATGCGAGAGGTCGAACTCCAGGTCGCGGAAGTCCGGGTGCGCGTTGTACCAGGCCACGAACTCGGTGGCCGCCCAGCTGCCCGGCAGATCCTCGCCGGGGATGTCCATCTGGCGGTCGGTCTGCGCTCCCACCGAGTAGATCACCGCGTGGTAGCGCTCCTTGAGCTCTGTGTGGCTGATGTCCTCGCCCACGCAGACGTTGCCGAAGAAGCGAAAGTCGGGGCTGGCGGCGGTCTTCTCATAGACCCGGATCACCGATTTGATCTTGGGGTGGTCGGGGGCGACACCGGCGCGAACCAACCCGAA
>JBBSLY010000038.1:0-9661 GCA_038233455.1 Solirubrobacterales bacterium
AGCTCGACGGAGACGCCCGAGGCGGCGCCGCGCTGTCGGTCAAGGCGCTCACCGGCAAGCCGATCCTCTACGCCTCCACCGGGGAGAAGCTCGACGCCTTCGAGCGCTTCCACCCCGACCGCATGGCCCAGCGCATCCTCGGCATGGGCGACGTGATGACGCTGATCGAGAAGGCCGAGTCGCGGATCGACGAAAGCCAGGCAGCGGAGCTGGAGCGCAAGATCAAGCGCAACCAGTTCACCCTCGACGACTTCCTCGACCAGCTCAAGCAGGTACGAAGCATGGGCCCGCTGCAGGGCCTGCTGAAGATGATCCCCGGGATGGGCCAGCAGCTGGGCGGCCTCCAGGTCGACGACTCAGAGCTCGACCGCCTCCAGGCGATCATCACGTCGATGACGCCGGCCGAGCGCGCCAATCCGAAGATCATCGATGGGTCGCGGCGGCGGCGCATCGCCCGCGGATCGGGCACCAGCGTGCAGGCCGTCTCGGCACTCGTGAAGCAGTTCGGCCAGATGCAGAAGATGATGCGCCAGCTCGCGAAGGGCAAGATGCCCAACCTGAGCCAGCTCGCGGGGCGCTGAGCCGGCCGCCCGGCGGGGCGCTAACCTGCCCGACCTATGTCAGTCAGAGTCAGGCTCACACGGGTGGGCTCCAAGAAGAACGCCGCATGGCGGGTCGTGGTCGCCGACCAGCGCTCGCCGCGCGATGGCCGGATCATCGAGTCGATCGGCCACTACGACCCCCAGACCGATCCCTCCACGATCGTGATCGATCGTGAGCGCCTGGAGCACTGGGTCAAGCAGGGCGCCCGGCCGACCAACACGGTCCGCAAGCTGATCCGGGCCCCGAACACGGAGGCTCCGCAGGTGGCGCGGGCAGCCGAGGCCGCCCCAGAGGTCGAGACCCCGCCTGCGGCGCAAGCCGCCGAGTCCGCCCCGGAGGTGGAGGCGACAGCCGATCCTGCCGAGGCAGGCGACACCTCGGGCGATCCTGCGGCCGAGCCGGATCAGCCCGAGGCCTGACCGGAGACCTGGGGCCGGCGCGATGGAGAGCCTCCTCTCCTACCTCGCACGCGGGCTCGTGGACGACCCGGATCAGGTCTCCGTAGAGTCATTCGAGGAGGACGACGGAACCGTCGTCCTCGAGCTCTCCGTCGCAGAAGCCGACACCGGGAAGGTGATCGGCCGAGGTGGGCGCACGGTCTCCGCCCTGCGGACGGTGGTGAAGGCCGCGTCGGTCAAGCAGAATCGGCGCGTCCTCGTCGACGTGATCGACCCCGACTGATCGAGTGGGCTCGCGAGCGCGGCTGGTCACCGCCGGGCGGGTGGGCCGCGCGCACGGCCTCGACGGAAGCTTCAAGGTCAACGGCGCTCGGCGTGAGCTGGTTGCGGGGCTCGTGGTGACCGTCGGCGGCACAGCCCGGCGGGTCGAGCGCGTGGCGGGGACCGCGAGCCGGCCGCTGATACGCCTGGAGGGGATCACCCGCCGCGAGGCCGCCGCCGCCCTGATGGGTGAGGAGGTCCAGGTCGCAGAGCGCGAAGCCGAGCTCGAGGAGGGGGAGTATCTGGTGGCAGATCTCGTCGGCTGCCGGGTGGAGGGCCTGGGACCCGTGCTGCGGGTGCTCAACGGGCCGTCCTGCGACGTGCTCGAGCTCAGCGACGGGGTGCTGGTGCCGCTGATCGCCGACGCGGTCACGGCGGTGGACGTCGAGCGGCGCAGCATCGAGATCGACCGCGCTTTTCTCGGCCTCGAGGAGCAGGGATGAAGATCGACGTCTTCACGCTCTTTCCCGGCTGGTTCGACTGGTTCTCCGAGCAGCGCCACGTGCGCAACGCCATCGGGTTGGGCCACGAGCTGGTAGCTGTCGACCTGCGCTCGACCACGCCCCTGCGGGCGGGCCAGGTCGACGACAGCCCCTACGGGGGAGGCGCCGGGATGGTCCTGCGGGTGGACGTGGTCGAGGAGGCCCTCCGCGCGCGCTGGGATATCGACCCGGTGAGTGGGAGGGGTCCGCGCCGGGTCTTGGCGCTCGCCGCCTCGGGCCGCCGCTTCGACGACGCGCTGGCATCCGAGCTGGCGGCCGAGGAGGATCTGACGATTCTCTGCGGGCGCTACGAGGGATTCGACGAGCGCGTGCACGAGCACCTGGCGACCGACGTCGTGTCGATCGGTCCCTACGTGCTCGCCGGGGGTGAGCTGGCCGCGATGGTGATCTGCGATGCCGTGTTCAGGAAGGTCCCGGGTGCCCTGGGCCACGACGACAGTGCACTCGAGGAGTCGTTTGCCCCGGCACTCGGCGGGGCCCCGGAGTACCCGCAGTACACGCGGCCGGCCGAGTGGCGCGGCCACGGCGTGCCACCCGTGCTCTGCTCGGGGGACCACGAGCGAGTCCGGGAGTGGCGATTGGAGCAGAGCCGGCGACGCGCTTCCCCTCGCTGACGCCGCCACGACCGGCCACGGAGTCAGCCATCGCTGCGGCCCGGGGGCCCCCCGATTCCTCCGCTATCCTTCGCCGCCGCGCGTGGCCGCAGTGCGGACTCGCCGCCTCCTCGTCATGAGCAGTGCCATCGACAACATCGAGCGCGCCCCGCTGCGCCGCGTACCGGGCTTCCAGTCCGGGGATCGCCTGCGGGTCCACTTCCAGGTCGTCGAGGGCACGCGCAAGCGCACCCAGGTCTTCGAGGGTGTCGTCCTCAAGCGCCAGGGCAGCGGAGCGAGGGAGACGTTCACCGTGCGCAAGCAGTCCTTCGGGGTGGGAGTCGAGCGCACGTTTCCGGTCCATTCGCCGAAGATCGAGCGGATCGAGGTGGCCTCCAGGGGCGCCGTGCGCCGCGCCAAGCTCTATTACCTTCGCGATCGCGTTGGACGCGGTGCTCGCGTGCGCGAGCGCCGGTTCACCGGACCGGAGCCGGACATCTACGCCGACGGAGTGATGCCCCCGCCCGAGGCCGACCTGCCCGCGACGGAGGCCGACCTGCCCGCGACCGAGGCCGACCTGCCCGCGACCGAGGCCGGTTCGGAGGCGCATGCCACCGAGACCGAGCTCGATCCGCGCGACATCGGAGCCGAGGAGCTCGCCCAGGCCGCGACGGCGGCCGGCGACGCCGCGGCGGAAGGCGCCGGCTCCGAGCCCGGCGAAGGCCCGGCATCCGACGATTCAGCCCCTGCGGAAGGCGCTGCCGCGTCCGCAGAGGGTGACGCCGACACCCCCGGCGAGCACGGCAGCTAGCCGCTGCGACGCGGCAGCGGGAGCGGCTAGGTGGCGTCCGGCTCAGAGCAGAGCGGCTCCGGCTCGCTGATCGAGCTCGTATCGATCGTGGCGGTCGCGCTCGGCCTCGCCCTCGGGATCCAGGCATTTTTGGTGAAGCCGTTCCGGATCCCCAGCGAGTCGATGGTCCCGACCCTCGAGGTGGGCCAGCGGGTGCTCGTCGATCGGGTCTCCACCCACTTCGGCGATCCCAAGCCGGGTGACGTCATGGTTTTCAAGCCGCCCAAGGGAGCCGACGAGGGCGCGTGCGGCGTCAGGCACCCCCAGGCGAGTCCCTGCCCCAAGGGCACCGACAAGCAGTCGGACATGAACTTCATCAAGCGCGTCGTCGCCGTGGGCGGCGATCGCATCTACATCAAGAGAGGCCGCGTTTACCTCAACGGCGAGTTGCAAAAGGACGAGACGGACTTCATCCGCCCCGATGCCCGCTGTCCGACCTGCAACCTGCCCCGCCCGATCACGATTCCGAAAGGCAGCGTGTACATGATGGGCGACAACCGCGGGGAGAGCGCAGACAGCCGCGAGTGGGGACCGGTGCCAAAGGATTGGCTGATCGGCAAGGCGAGGGTCACCTACTGGCCGCCCAAGCGGGTCGGGACGCTCTAGGCGCCCAGACGATGCGCTCCGTCCGGCGCCGGCCTGGTTTCCGCCCGCGCGCCGTCCTATGATCGGGCGCCGATCGTGAGCGAAGCGGGCACAGTCGAGGAGACCGCGGACACGGAGCCGCGCCCGGACCCGCCGCCCGCCCGTCGCCAGGGCCGCAGCGAGCGGCGCAAGCGGCGTGCTCGCGGACACACCGGCCGGCGCCTGTTCACCTTCGATCGCGAGCTGGGCCGCCGCTTCGTGGCCGGCGCCGACGAGGCGGGGAGGGGCTCGCTGGCCGGTCCCCTCGTCGCGGCGGCGGTGCTGTTCGACCTCGACCGGTTGACGCTCGCCGACCGCCGCTCCCTGTGCCGCCTCAACGACTCCAAGCAGCACAGCGACGCCGCCCGCGAGGAGCTCTACCCGCAGGTTCTGCGCGCCGCAGCCACGACCGCGATCGTCTCGCGGTGCGTGCGCGGCATCGACTCCCGTGGCCTGCATGTGACGAACCTCGACGCGCTGCGGTCGGCGTTGATGAGGGTGGCGCTCGACGGCACGATCTGCCTCGTCGACGGGTTCCGGGTTCCGCCCTTCAACCACGAGCAGCGGCCGGTGGTCGACGGCGACTGCCGCAGCGCGGCGATCGCCGCCGCGTCGGTGCTTGCGAAGGTCACCCGCGATCGGCTCATGCGCCGCGCCGATGCTCAGCACCCCGGCTGGGACTTCGCCACCAACGTCGGCTATTCCACGCCGGAGCACAGAGCCGCGATCGCCGCTCGGGGGGTATCGCCGCTGCACCGGATGTCGTTCCAGTCGATCGCCTACAACCAGCTGCGCCTCGCCGAATAGCCCGCCAGGCCGGTTGGTGGCCGCCTCCCAGCGTCTGACGTCGCTCAAAACGCGTCCTCGATGTGATCGAGGGAGAGCAGGTCTCCGCGCCGGCTCACCGTGACACCGATCGCGTCGAAACGAAGCCGGGGCCTGTGGGCTCGAGCGCCGTTGCGGGCGGCCAGCCACTCCCGCGCCAGTAGCCGCAGGCGCCGGCGCTTGGTGATCCCGATCGACTCGAGCGGGCCCGCCGGCCCGCGGCGCCCGCCCTCGACCCGCGTCTTGACCTCGCAGAACACCAGCGCCGTCGAGTCCGCGGCGACGATGTCCAGCTCGCCGGCGCGACAGCGCCAGTTGCGTTCCACGATCTCGTAGCCCGCCCGCGCGAGGTGTTCGGCGGCGAGCAGCTCACCGTGCCTGCCGAGCGCGTTGCGGGGGTTGTCCGGGCTTTGCGAGTCGATGACCTCGACGCTAGGCAGCGCCGGCGCACCGGTGGGTGACGCGCGTGACGATTCAGCTACGGGTCGGCTGGATTTCGTCGCGGATCCGTCGCGGAGGCGTCCCCACCGGCCGGTCGCCGTCTCCTAGCTTGGCCACCATGCTCGCGAGCATCGCAACGTTCGCCCTCGTCGGCGTCGACAGCCGGGAGGTGACGGTCGAGGTCGACGTGCGTCGCGGCCTGCCCGCCTTCACCCTCGTCGGCCTGCCCGACGCGGCGGTGCGCGAGGCGCGCGAGCGCGTACGTGCCGCGCTGCTGAATTCGTCGCTCGACTTCCCACTCCAGCGGCTGACCGCGAACCTCGCACCCGCTTCGATGCGCAAGGCCGGGCCCAGCTTCGACCTCGCCCTGGCGCTCGGCGTGCTCACGGCCAGCGGGCAGGTGCCGGCGGACGCGGCGGGTCGCACGGCGGTCTGCGGGGAGCTCTCGCTCAGCGGTGCGCTGCGTCCGTTCAGGGGTGCGCTCGCGACCGCCATGGGTGCCCGCGAGGCCGGCTACGAGCGACTGATCGTCCCCACCGAGAACGCCGGCGAGGCGGCGCTCGCCGACGGCCTCGAGGTGCTGGCCGTACCCTCGCTGGAGCGCCTCGCCGACCTTCTGCACGGTCGGTGGGCCGCCGAGCCGGCGCGGCCGAGGCCGA
Source organism: Solirubrobacterales bacterium (assembly GCA_038233455.1). Taxonomy (GTDB): domain Bacteria; phylum Actinomycetota; class Thermoleophilia; order Solirubrobacterales; family Thermoleophilaceae; genus JAAYBF01. The sequence continues at coordinate 5,818 of JBBSLY010000038.1, forward strand.
GCCCCCGGGGCGCCACGACGCCCGCTGCGGATCTCGCGGACGTCCGCGGCCAGGCTGACGCCAAACGCGCCATCGAGATCGCAGCGGCGGGCGGACACAACCTGCTGATGGTGGGGCCGCCCGGGGCGGGCAAGACGATGATCGCGCGGCGGCTGCCGGGGATCCTGCCCCCGCCCTCGTTCGAGGAGGCCCTCGAGATCACGCGCATCGCCGGCGTGGCGGGCCTCGGGGACGGGCGGCTGGCCGGCGAGCGGCCCTTTCGCGCCCCGCACCACACCATCTCGGCGCCGGGGCTGGTCGGCGGCGGCTCGCAGCCGCGCCCTGGGGAGATCACCCTCGCTCACCTCGGGGTCCTGTTCCTCGACGAGGTGGCGGAGTTCTCGAGGGGCGCCCTCGAGGCGCTGCGCCAACCGCTCGAGGACGGGTTCGCCGAGATCACGCGCGCGCAGCGGTCGGTGACCTTCCCCGCGCGGACCATGCTCGTCGCGGCCTGCAACCCGTGCCCGTGCGCAAGAGGGCCGGGCGACTGTCGCTGCAACGACGTCGACCGGCTGCGCTACGCCCGCAGGTTGAGCGGGCCGCTGATCGACCGCATCGACCTGGTGTGCGAGGCAAGCGCGCCACGGGCCGTGGAGCTGGTCGGGCGACCGGGTCAGGCGCCGGAGTGCTCGTCCTCGATCCGGGAGCGGGTGGTGGACGCAAGGCAGCTCCAGCGCGAGCGCCTGGCCGGGAGCGGCGCGTACTGCAACGCCGACATGGACGGACCGCTCACGCGCCGCCACGCCCGGCTCGGCGACGGTGAGGAGGGCCGGCTGCTGCGATCTGTGGAGCAGGGCGGGCTCACCGGGCGCGGACACGACCGGGTGCTGCGCCTCGCTCGCACCATCGCCGACCTTGCCGGGCGGCGGCGGATCTGCTCGGCCGATCTGGAGGAGGCGCTCGGATACCGTCTGGGCTCGCCGGCGGGGCTCGCCGCGTGAAGGCCCAAGGCGCGGCCGGCGCTTGCGACGCCTGCCTGCGCCGCGGCTTCCTGGTCGGACACCTCGCGGGCCACATCGCCGGCGTGCTGGACGGGCGGGGGCGCCGTGTCGCCGGGCTGCTGACACTCTCCGACGAAAACCTGATCGAGGCTGTCGCGGCGAAGCAGCGCGCAGGAGCGCTCGAGTACCTGGAGCGCTTCGATGCCGGCCGCGCGCGTGAGCACGTCGATCAGGCACGCGCCGGAGCGGTCTGCCGGCACGACGCCGACTATCCGGCCCGCCTCGCGGACCTCGACGATGCGCCCCCCGTGCTCTTCGTGAAGGGCCGGATCGGCTTGGACCGCCTCTCTGGCGACGACCCCTGCGTGTCGGTGGTCGGCGCCAGGCGGGCGTCGGCCTATGGCCTGGAGGTGACCCTGGGCCTCGGTCGGGGCCTTGGGGCGGCCGGAGTCACGGTGGTCAGCGGGCTCGCGATGGGGATCGACGCTCGGGCCCATCGGGGCTGTCTGGATGCGGGCGGTACGCCGGTTGCGGTGCTCGCCTGCGGTCCGGACGTGGCCTATCCAAAGGTCAACCGGCGACTTTACGAGGAGATCTGCGAACGGGGCCTGGTCGTGTCCGAGCTGCCGCCGGGCCGGCGCCCCTACCGGTGGAGCTTTCCCGCACGCAATCGGATCATGGCCGGCCTGTCGCGGATGGTCGTGCTCGTGGAGGCAGCTGAGCGTTCGGGCTCGCTGATCACGGCGGACTTCGCGATCCAACTCGGGAGGCCGGTGGGCGCGGTTCCCGGTCAGGTCACCTCGTCGGGGGCAGCCGGCACCAACGCGCTCCTCAAGGACGGCGCAGCGCTGATCACGTCGGCCGAGGACGTGCTCGACGAACTGTTCGGCTCCGACCACGAGAAGCCGAACGCAGGATCGGGCACGGCGCCCGTCCGGCGGCACTCGACAGACGGGGCGGCGCAGCCGCGGTCGGATGACGACCCCGTCCAGCGCCTCCTCGTCGAGGCCGTCGAGGCCGGCGCGGGCGTCGACGGCGCCTGCGCGCGCACGGGTCTGCCCGTAGGCGAGGTACGGGCAGGGCTGTCCCGCCTCGAGGCGTCGGGCCGGGTGAGGCGGGATGCGCTCGGTGTGTACCGGAGGACGTCGGTGCCGTGAGCCGGCGGAGGGCGGGATTCTCTGGTGCGCGCCGCGCCGTAGTCTCAGGATCGATGGCGCCACCGCGACTGCTCAGCATCGCCGGCTCGGACTCGGGCGGGGGAGCCGGCATCCAAGCCGACCTGAAGGCCTTCGCTCGGTGCGGGGCGCACGGCATGACCGCGATCACCGCCGTCACGGCTCAGAACACCGTCGCGGTGACCGAGGTTTGGCCGATCCCTCCAGAGATGATCGTCGAGCAGGTGCGGGCGGTCGCTTCCGACATCGGTGTCGATGCGGTGAAGATCGGGATGCTGGGCAGCGTCGAGACCGTCGAGGCCGTCGATCGGGCGCTCGACCTGCTCGGTCGTGCTCCGGTCGTCCTCGACCCGGTGATGGTGGCCGAGAGCGGGGCCCGCCTGCTCGACGACGTCGCGGTCGCGGCGCTGCGCGAGCGGCTCGTCCCGCGAGCCACGGTGGTCACGCCGAACGTCTCGGAGGCACGTGTGCTCGCCGAGAGCGCGGACGATGTGCCGGCTGAGGAGCTCGTCCGCGCCGTGTACGCGCTCGGGCCGGAGGCCGCTGTGGTCACCGGCGGTCACCGCGAGTCCGCCACCGACCTGTTCTATGCCGGCGCGGAGGTGATCGAGCTCGCCGGTGAGCGCCACCCAGAAGGCGCCGCCCACGGCTCGGGCTGCACCCACTCCTCGGTCCTCGCTGTAAATCTCGCGCTCGGGCTCGGAGCGCTGGAGGCGGCCAGGCGCGCGAAGCGGCTCGCCTCCGAGGCTGTGCGGGACGGGCTGGCGGACATCGGCGCGGGCGCCGGGCCGGTCGACATCTGCGGGCTCGGGGGCCGCCCGACCTCCGGCGCAGCCGGCAGCGGTGCTCTGGCATAATCCCGGCCCAGTCCGCGCTCCTCCTACCCGGAGTGCGCCCACGAGCCCAGGGGGTCCAGATCAAGTTTCTCCGTATGAAGCCCGGCCACGGCGAAGTCCTCCTGACCGAGGGCGATCCGCGCGTACGTGAAGAGGAGGAGCTGCTCGTGGCGGAGTTTCGCCGCCAGCTCGACCAGGGCATGTGGGCTGCCGTGCCAACCGAGAATCCCGGCAACGGTCGGCGCGAAGCCGAGATGGTGCGCGAATACTCGGAGATCCCCCCGGAGGCGCAGAGGGTGATCTTCTTTCCACGCGCGGCCGGCGGCTGACGCTCGGCCGATGCTGCTCGCCCTGCTCGTACTGGCCATGGTCACGGCGACCCTGGCCGCACCGTTGATCGCGCGTTCGGTGGCAGCGCGGCGTGGGGGGGGCGCCCGCCGGCGCCGGGCGTCGACCCCGTCACCGCTGGCCTACGACCCCGGCCGCGAGCGTCGAGCCGAGCAGCGCGCCCGCCAGCTGCTGCGTTCATGCGTCAACGACGAGGAGTGGGACATGTACCGCGACCTCGGCTTCATCCGCGTGGCCGGCAGGCAACGTCCGCGTGGGCGGCGGGTCGCCGACGCTCGCCGCGCGGCTGGGCTCGCCACGCCCGACGACGGACCGCAGGAGCCCGAGCAGCGGGCCGGCGACGACGCGCCATACGCCTACCTCGTCTATCCGCACAAGCCGATCCTCGCCTACGTCCCCGCCACCGCCCAGCTCCTGAGCGAGTACTGCGTCGAGTTTCCCGACGTGAGCGGCGAGGGGTCCACCCGCCTGCCCGCCTCCGACGACGTGCTGGCCAAGTGGATGG
>JBBSLY010000039.1:0-9553 GCA_038233455.1 Solirubrobacterales bacterium
AGTCCACCAGCGTGCCCAACACGATCGCCTCCAACCGGCTGCTGGCCGAGCGGATCGACTACCCGCTGCACCTCGGGATCACCGAGGCGGGCACGAAGTGGACCGGCTCGCTGAAGTCCGCCGTCGGCCTCGGCACGCTGCTTGCCGACGGAGTGGGGGACACCATCCGCATCTCGCTCTCGACCTTCCACGCCGAGGAGGAGGTCAAGGTCGCCTGGGAGATCCTCAAGGCGCTCAAGCTGCGCGAGCGCGGCCCGGTGCTGATCGCCTGCCCGACGTGCGGGCGGCTGCAGTTCGACATGGACACTGTGGTGGTCGACATCGAGAAGCGCCTCGAGGCCTACGACGATCCGATCGAGGTGGCGGTGCTCGGATGTGCCGTGAACGGGATCGGCGAGGCCTCCCACGCGGACTTCGGCATCACCGGGGCGAAGAACGAGGGGCTGATCTTCGCCCACGGCAAGCCATTGAAGAAGGTGCCCCAGGACGATCTCGTCGACGCCCTGTTTCGCGAGATCGACCGCTCGCTGGAGCGTGGCCGGGTGGAGTGGGACGACGACGAGGCGGCAGCGGGCGCGCAGTGGCTCGAGCGCATCGAGGAGGAGAACGCCGGCGAGCTGACCCCCGAGCGCCTGGCAGCGCTCGAGGCCAAGGCCGCGGCGGCGGAGGCGATGGACGGCGCTCAGGCGCTGCCGATGGCGCCCTCGAAGAACACCGAGCGCCGCGAGGTCAAGCTCGACGAGGACGCCTCGCCCACGGCCGGCCGGCGCTTCACGCGGGCCTGAAACGCCAACCAGTTCGATCTGGTGGTCGCAGCACGACCTCTAGTTGCGACGGGTTGGTGAAAAGAGCAGGTGCAGCTCGGCGAGCATCAAGCGTGGGTGGTCGAACACGTCGCCGTAGGTGTAGCGTCGGAAGTCGTCGCCGCGCAAGCGGGCCTCGCGCTCACGGTGGCGGTCCTGCTCCCAGGCGTGCCGTGAGCTGTGGTAGCGGTAGCTGTCCAGCTCGACCGTCAGGCAGTGATCGGGCCAGCGGCAGTCCACTCTTCGCCCCCCGGCGACGCGATTGGTCTCAGGTAGGGGCAGGCCCGCAGCCGACAGCAGGTCGAGAAAACGCCGCTCGAGCTTGCTGAGCGTGACAGGCACGTCGTCTTGGATGACGCTGCGCAAGCGGGCAGACCCCGCGGCGCGCGGGCGGCGTGTCATCACGGCCTCGACGTCCGAGGGCGTGATCCGGTAGCGCACTCCCGCCTCATGGCAGGCTCGGGCCAGCTCGGCTGCCGGCAGGACGGCGGCGAGGTCGGTGAGGGTACGCGCTACGGTGGTCGCCGGTATCGCTCGCACAACCGTGGTGTCGAGCGGATCCATTGTTCGGTATTGGCGGACGGCCGCTCCCTCGATCCGGCGGAGGCGGGGCGCGGCCACCTCCGGGGCCGGCGGAGGGCCTTTGAGGAGGCCGGTGAGGTGAGCGGCGGCGCGGCCGGTCAGAAGCGCCCCCTCACCGCCGGCCAGCACTGCGGCGAGGTATCGCGCCTCTACGCTCGGGGCCCGGTGCCCTACGCGGTAGACGCCGCGATGGACCGCGATCAACGCTCCGGTCCCGAGCCGGTGCTTGAGCTCGCCCACGGTCACGCCCGCGGCCAGCAGGTCCTTGCGCGTCACCAGCCCGTGCGCCGCGGTGGCCTGGCGAGCCAGCTCGCGGTCAGCCGTTCGATCTAGAGGTCGCACTACGACCTCTAGTTGCGACGGGTCCAAGATTCGCCCCCCCAAGGACACCCGCGATCGGCGGCCACCCCGTGCATGCTGGACGATCCATAGGGTTAGGCGAGTGACCCGCCTGAGCACCTACCTGCTTCCCACCGAGAAGGAGGCGCCCGCCGACGCCGAGGCGCTCTCGCACCGGCTGATGGTGCGCGCGGGCCTGATCCGCCAGCTCGGCGCCGGCATGTGGACCTACATGCCGGCCGGATGGCGGGTGCACCGCCGAGTCGAGCAGATCATCCGCGAGGAGATGGACGCGATCGGCTGCCACGAGATGCTGATGCCGGTGCTCCAGCCCGCCGAGCTGTGGCGAAAGTCCGGGCGCTATTCGATCGACGAGCTGTTCAAGCTCGAGGATCGCCGCGGGGCCGAGCTGGTGCTGGCGATGACCCACGAGGAGGCGCTGACCACCCACGTCGCGCGCGAGGTGCGTTCCTACCGCGACCTGCCGCTGATGCTCTACCACATCCAGATCAAGGAGCGCGACGAGCCGCGGCCACGTGCAGGTGTCCTGCGCACGCGTGAGTTCATCATGAAGGACGCCTACAGCTTCGACCGCGACGAGGAGGGCCTGGCGGCCTCCTACGAGGCGCAGGCACGTGCGTATGACCGCATCTTCGACCGCTCCGGCCTCGAGTGGTACAGCGTCGAGTCGGACGTCGGGATGATGGGTGGCTTGGGCGCTCACGAGTACATGGCGCCGTGCGCGGCGGGTGAGAACGACGTGGCGCTCTCGAGCGCCGGGTATGCGGCCAACGTGGAGGTCGCGAGCGCCACCCCAAAGCCGCTGGACGAGGTGCCGGCCGCTCTGAGCAGCCCGGAGCCAGTGGACACTCCCGGCGCCAGGACGATCGAGGACGTGGCAGGACAGCTCGGCCTGCCGCCAGGTGCGCTGATGAAAGCCATGCCGATGATCGTCGACGGAGCCGACCCGCTGCTGGTCGTCCTGCGGGGGGACCACCGACTGAACGAGATCAAGCTGGCGAACGCGCTCGAAAAGCCGGCCCGGGCCGCGACCGAGGAAGAGCTGCAAAGCCATTTCCGCGCCCCCGCCGGCTTCATCGGACCCGTCGGCGCGCAGACACCTGTGCTGGCCGACGACGCGCTGAGGGGCGCCACCGGCATGGTGGCCGGTGCCAACGAGCCCGACCGCCACCTGATCGGCGTGGAGCCGGGGCGCGACTTCGACCCGCAGTGGGCCGACGTGCGCACCGTCGAGGCGGGCGACACCTGCCCGGCCGGCGCCGCGATCCGGATCGAGCCTGCGATCGAGGTCGGCAACATCTTCAAGCTCGGTACCCGGTACTCCGAGCCGCTCGGAGCCACCTACCTCGACGAGGCCGGCGCCGAGCAGCCCGTGTGCATGGGCAGCTACGGCATCGGCCCAGCGCGGATCGCCGCCGCCGCCGTCGAGCAGTTCGCGGACGATCAGGGCATCTCGTGGCCGCGGTCGATCGCGCCGTTCGACATCGAGCTGGTGACCCTCGGCAAGGAGGGCGAGGAGGCCCGGACCGCCGCCGACCGCCTCTACGAGGAGCTGCTCGCCGAGGGTGTCCAGGTCCTCTACGACGACCGCGACCTAGGCCCGGGGGCCAAGTTCGCCGACGCCGAGCTGCTCGGCTGCCCGCTGCGCCTGACCGTGGGCAAGCGCGGGGTCGAGGCCGGAGAGGTGGAGGTGCAGGTCCGGCGCGGTCAGGCGAAGAGCGCGATCGCACTGAACGGGGCTGCGACGGTGGCGGTGGAGCTGTGGCGCGGGCTGGCCTGACGAAGAAGCGCCTGGTCGGCATCGACCGCTCCGGCGGGCCGCCGCCCGAGACCGAGAAGGGCCAGCCCCTGCGCCCGTTCACCGTGCCCAACGCGGTCTCCTACGTGCGCCTGGCGCTGCTGCCCGTGTTCCTCGCCCTGGCGTTCTCCTCGGACGACGGTCGCGACACCGCGGCGGCGCTGCTCTACTTCGCGATCGCCTGGGGCGATCAGCTCGACGGCCTGGCCGCGCGGCTGACGGGGCAGTACAGCCGCCTGGGAGCCCTGCTCGATCCGCTGACCGACCGCGCGCTGGTGCTTGCCGGCGTGATCGTGTGCTTCAACTTCGAGCTGCTCCCACGGTGGGCGCTGATCGCTCTCGCGGTCAGAGAGCTGTTCATGCTCTGCCTCAGCCAGTACGGCCTGCGTAAGGGAATGGACCTCAAGATCAACATGGTGGGCCGCTGGGCGGTCTGGCCCGTGATGTTCGCGATCTTCCTCACCCTCCTCGCCGACACGGTGGTGGCCGACGCCTCGCTGCTGCTCGGGCTGGCTCTCACCCTGTGGGCGACGGCACTCTACGTGCGCGACGGCGTCCGCTTTGTCCGCACACCCTCAAGCTCGACTTGACACCTGGGTCTATACTCGCCTTTCCTGACCTGAAAGGAATCGCCAGATGGATATGGATTCGTTCCCCGATCTCGGGGCGCTCACCGACGCCGAGCTGAAGGACCTCATCGCCCAGCTCACCGAGGAGGAGCAGGAGGTGTCCTACCAGCGGCGCATCCTGCACGGGAAGATCGACATCCTGCGGGCCGAGCTGGTCAACAGGCTGCGCAAGAAGCACGAGACCGGTGAGTCCGCGATCAGCGGTGCCGACGTGCAGCAGCTGACCGACATCCTCTCGGGGAAGACGATCCCCGAGGCAGACACCGCCGAATAGCCATGCACTGCCCCGAGTGCGGCTTCGCCAACACAGAGGGCGCCAACTACTGCCAGAAGTGCGGCGCCTTCCTCTCCGAGGCAGCAGCGGACCAGGAGGGGGATACGACCGCGGCCTACGAGCTCGACGAGACCGGCGAGCTGAAGCCGGTCGACGTCGAGGAGGTCTCCGGCGATGGCGCGACCCTGGCGATTCGGTCCGGCGGGGGAAGGGCCGGCGAGGTGTTCGGCGTGTCGGGCGAGCGGATGGCGATCGGGCGCAGCCCCGACGCCGAGGTCTTTCTCGACGACGTGACCGTCTCGCGCAATCACGCGGTGCTGGTCCGCCGCCGCGACGGGCTCTATCTGGACGATCTGGGCTCGCTGAACGGCACCTACGTGAATCGCCGGCGGATCGAATCTCACCGACTTCAGAACGGGGATGAGCTGCAGGTCGGCAAGTACAAGCTCAGCTACCTAGACCGATGAACGTCCATCCCGGCACCGAGCCGGCTCCCACGACAGGCAAGGCGCTGACCATCGGCGCTGTCTGCAAGTCCCTCGAGCGTGAGTTTCCGGACATCTCGATCTCGAAGATCCGGTACCTGGAGGACCAGAAGCTACTCACCCCCAGGCGCACGGCGGGCGGCTACCGGCTGTTCGCCCCCACTGACGTCGCCAGGCTGCGCACGATCCTGCGCCTTCAGCGCGACGAGTTCCTGCCGCTGCGCGTGATCCGCCAGGAGCTGGCGTCGGGGCGCGGCGAGTCCGAGCAGCCGGCGAAGGGCAACGGGCCCGATCCCCGTGCGCTGCGGCGGACCCCCATCGAGGTGAAGGCCGGCACGGGGTCGCTCTACCGGCTGGACGAGGTGCTCGAGGCCACGGGTGCTGACGCCGCGCTGGTCTCAGAGCTCGAGGACTTCGGCGTGATCAGGGGCGAGACGCGTGACGGCGAGATGCTCTACGACGACACCGAGCGTGAAATCGTGCGGGCCGTGACGGAGCTGAAGCGCTTCGGCGTAGGCGGGCGCAACCTGCGTGTGTTTCGCACCTCCGCGGACCGCGAGGCCGCGCTGCTTGAACAGATCTTGGCGCCGGCGCTGCGCTCGCGCAACCCCGAGCGGCGCAAGGAGGCGATGCAGGCGCTCGAGAACCTGGCGGCCACCGCCTCCTATCTCAAGCACCTGCTGCTGATTCGCGACCTGCGCAAGATCGTGAAGTGAGCGCGGTCGCGGCGGAAGCGCTCCGCGCTCACATCCGCGACATCCCGGACTTCCCCAAGCCGGGGATCGTGTTCCGCGACGTCACGCCGCTGTTCTGCGATGCCGACGCACTGCGTGCTGCCACGGGGGCCATGGCCGCCTACGCGCGCAAGGTCGGCGCCACCCACGTGGCTGCGGCCGAGGCGCGCGGGTTCGTGCTCGGCGGCGCGCTGGCTGCCGAGGCAGGGCTGGGCTTCATCCTCGCGCGCAAGCCGGGCAGGCTGCCGCGCGAGACCGCGTCGGTGGAGTACCAGCTCGAGTACGGGGTCGACACGCTCGAGATGCACGCGGACGCGCTCGCCGAGGGAGCTCGGGTCCTCATACACGACGATCTGCTGGCCACGGGGGGGACCGCCGAAGCCGTCTGCGCGCTCGTGGAGGGCGCGGGCGCGACGGTGGCCGGCTGTGCGTTCCTGATCGAGCTGGCCGACCTTGGGGGCCGGTCGCGCCTGGCCCCGCGCGACGTGCACAGCCTGATCGAGTACGGGGCCGAGTAGCCGTGCCTGTGATCACGCGCAGGCGCACCGTGCCCGCCACGCCACAGCGGCTGTGGACGGTCCTGGCCGACCCGGAGCAGCTGCCCACGTGGTGGCCCCGTGTGGAGCGCGTCGAGGACGCGTCGCGTCAGGCCTGGACCACCGTGCTCTCGACGCCCCGCGGGGGCAAGACCCTGCGCGCCGACTTCACTCTGATCGACTCCGACCACCCACATCGGCTGAGCTGGCGCCAGGAGGTAGAGGAGTCACCGTTCGAGCGGATCTTCTCCGCCTCGGAGACCGAGGTGGTGCTCGAGCCCGCCGAGGAGGGTGCCACGCACGTGAAGCTCACCACGCGCGTGCGCCTGCGCGGCTTCGCGCGCTTCGGTGGGTTTCAGGTCACCCGCGCCACCAAGCGCCAGCTGACCGGCGCGCTCGACGGTCTCGAGGTGCTGGCGGAGTCCTGGAAGGGCGCCTGACCGTGCGCTGGTGGGGGTGGGGCGAGGACTCCGGCGCGATCCAGCTCGCGGACGGCGCTCGGAGCCTGCTCGAGCGCGAGCTCGGACTCGGAGAAGGGGCCGGAGCCCCGCCGGTTGACCTCGAGGAGGTCCGCTTGGCGGACCCCGGGCTGGGAGTCGAGGCGCGCCGCGCGCTGGTCGGGGCGGTGGGGGAGGCGCACGTGGGCGACGGTCGACTCGAGCGGATAGTCCACGCGGCGGGCAAGAGCTACGCGGACCTGGTGCGGCTGCGCTCCGGCGATGCCTCGGGTGCCCCGGACGCCGTGGTCTCGGCGGGCTCGGCGGAGGAGGTCGCGGAAGTGCTCGCGGCCTGCTCGCGCGCGGGCGTGGCCGTGATCCCCTTCGGCGGAGGCACGAGCGTCGTGGGTGGGGTGGAGCCGCTGCGCGGCGAGCACGGGGCGGCGATCTCGCTCGACGTGACCCGCATGGACGACGTGATCGACATCGACCCCGTCTCGCTCACCGCCACCCTCGGCCCCGGCATCCTCGGCCCCGAGCTCGAGCGGCGGCTGGGGGCGGCGGGGCTCAGGCTGGGCCACTACCCGCAGTCGTTTGAGGTCTCGACGCTCGGCGGCTGGGTGGCGACCCGCTCTGCGGGGCAGGCCTCGACCGGCTACGGGCGCATCGACGAGCTCGTGCAGGCGGTCAACTGCTCGACCCCCGCGGGCCCGCTGGTCACGCGCGATGTGCCGGCCAGTGCCGCGGGCCCCTCGCTGCGAGAGCTCATCGTCGGGTCCGAGGGGACACTGGGGGTCATCACCGCCGCCACGGTGCGTGTCCGCCCGCTGCCCGAGGAGCGCCACTACGAGGCCTGGTCCTTCGAATCCTTCGAGGTCGGTACCGAGGCGCTCCGTGCGATGGAGCAGGCCGACGCCTCGCCGGACGTGGCCCGACTCTCAGACGAGGAGGAGACCCGCCTCTCCAAGGCGCTCTCCTCCTCTGGCTCGACCGTCGAGCGCCTCGGCGAGTCCTACCTGCGCCTTCGTGGCCACGAGGGCGGCTGTCTGGCCTTCACCGGCTACGAGGGCTCGGCCGACGATGTGGCGCGCAGGCGAAAGCGCGCGGCGGGGCTGCTGCGCGCGGGCGGAGGCATCTCGCTGGGACAGCGGCCCGGTCGCTCCTGGCTGCGCAACCGCTTCTCGGCGCCCTACCTGCGCGACGACATGCTCGACCGCGGCGCGATGGTCGAGACGCTGGAGACGGCGACGACGTGGGGCAACCTGCACTCCCTCTACGGATCGGTCAGGGAAGCAATCACCGAGACCCTGTCGGGACGCGGCACGCCGCCCCTCGTGCTCTGCCACGTGTCGCATCTGTACCGCTCCGGGGCCTCCCTGTACTTCACCTTCCTCGCACGCCAGGAGGCGAGCGCGGCGATCGAGCAGTGGCAGGCCGTCAAGCGCGCGGCCGGGGACGCCATCCTCGCGGGCGGCGGCACGATCACCCATCACCACGCGGTGGGCACGGACCATGCGCCGTGGATGGCCGAGGAGGCCGGCGAGCTCGGTGTGGAAGCGCTACGCGCCTTGAAGCAGCGCTTCGACCCGGACGGGATCATGAACCCGGGCAAGCTGCTCCCCGGGCGCGCGGCCCAACGGCGTTAGTACACCCGTCCTCGGGCGTCCGGCGCGTTACGGAGCGGGGGCGGGCTCGGCGGGGGCGGCGTCGCCCTGCCCGCCTCCGGGCTGTGCGCCCTGCGGGGCACCGCTCTGCACCGCGGCCAGATCCGCGATGGCGCCCCGCAACACCGAGTCCCCGGAGTGGGCATCGGGGCCGCGGATCGGCTCGCGCGAGACGTCGATGAACTGGTAGTCCTCGAAGTCCTCCGGCAGTGGCCCGGCGCCCTGGAAGTTGCCTTGCTGGTCGGCCACCTGAGCACCCAGGGAGACGGCGTCTTCAGGGGAATTGTAGAGCCAGACCTGGTACGCCTCATTCGCCTTGTTCCTGGGCAGGCGTGCCTGGACGATCAGCTGGCGCTGGCCGCCTCGCTCCGCGATGGCGGCGATCCCCTGGGCATCCTGGGAGCCCTCGAGGTCACCGGTCGCCGCGAGGGGCAGCTGGCCCACGAGGCGCGCCTGCTGGGCCGTGGTGTCGGTGGTCTGATCCGCGGCGTCGCTGGTGTCGTCGTCCCCGCCTCCGAGCACCCCGATCGGCCAGAAGAGCACGGCGATGAGAAGAAGCAGCGCGGCGGCCCCGCCCAAGCCGAGCAGCCGCCTGCGCCGGATCGCATCGCGTGCGGCCGGTGAGAGCTCGCGCGCGGGCTCGGCGGGCTCCCGGGCGCGCTCTTCCCGCCGCTCCCGCTTCGGGCGCTTCTCACGCGGCTCGCGACGTTTGCGCCGCGGCTCTGGCTCGGGCTCACCGGCGGGGATGGTCGGCAAGTTCTTCTCGTCGTAGAACTGATCCAGGGAGTCGAGCACCGAGCGCGTCCAGCCGCGCGCGGTCTCCGAGCGGCGCAGGTGGCCCTTGGTGGCGGTGGCCTCCGGGCCTGCCTGCTGGTTGAGCAGGTAGTCGCCCAGCTGGCCGCGCCAGTCGTCCTCCACAGCGGCGGCGCTCACCGGCGAGAGGCGCTCGAGCGACTCATGCGCGAGCTCACGCACCCGCGTGGCGGGCAGGCCGAGCATGTCGCTGAGCGCGTCGTAGCTCTGCCCCTGCTTGAGGAGCAGCTCGATGATCGCTCGCTGCTCAGCGGACAGCTGGTCGAAAGTCGCCATGCGCGGGGAAAGATAGCCTCTCCGTGATGACGGAACCGCCCGACCTCGCCGAGCGCGCCGCGGAGACGCTCGACGGCACGCTCGGCTTCGAGCTGCTGGAGGCCGGCGAGGAGCATGCGCGGGGCCGCTTCGAGGTCGCCGACCGGGTCCGCCAGCCGATGG
>JBBSLY010000040.1:0-9437 GCA_038233455.1 Solirubrobacterales bacterium
CAGGAGGAGCGCTTCATGCCGCTGAAGGCGATCAAGAGCGTGCTCGACTCAGACCCCGAGCGGGCGAGGGCGCTGGTGGAGCTGGAGGATCGCATCCTGGAGCGGACGCAGGACGGCGACCGCTCCCGCACCTCGGCCGCCGAGGTCCGGCGGCGCTATGACATGCCGCGAGAGGTGCTCGACCGCCTGGGAGAGCTCGGCCTGCTCGAACCCACCTCCCGCGGCTACTCCCAGCTCGACATGCAGGTGATCGAGGCCATCAGCCGCTTCCGCGCAGGTGGCTACGACGAGCAGATCGGCTTCACCGTCTACGACACCCTGCGCTACAAGCGTGCGCTGGAGGCGCTGGTGAAGGAGGAGGTCGAGGTCGTGCTCGACCGGCTGGCCGGCGAGGTCGGGCCCGACCGCGCGGTAGAGCTGATCGAGGCGGGCGCCGAGCCGCTGCGCGACTTCATCTCGGCGCTGCACTCCAAGCTGCTGGTCGCCGAGCTGCGCCGCGTGCGCGGACAGCAGCAGAGCTGAGCCACGCACCGGGCGGCGTCATCCAGGCCCCACCGCCTCGGGGGGGTGTGCGGGTTTGACCGCCTGGTGGACGGCTAAGGACGCACACCCCCGCTGGACGCGACTGGCCGGCAGGCGCCGGGGCTGGCCCCAGCGGGCCGGCACCAGCCGGTCACCACCGCGCGTCGTGTGACTCCATCACCCCGTGGCCCTCGGCGAGGCGCAGGCCGCCGGGCAACTCGCCGGAAAAGGTGCCAAACGGCTGGCGGTAGACCGAGCGACGCCACAGCAGGTTGGTGTTGTCCTCGCGGGCCGACCACTCGGTGAAGCGCAGGCCCGCGACGGCGGAGAGATCGGGGGCGAACCCGACCTGCCCCACCTCGCGGGGCTCGCCATCGACCCAGACCGTGCGCTCGGAGCGCTGCGGCGCGTCGTGGATGCCGTCCACGAGGTTCCACCCCACGCGCCGCCCGTCCTCGCTACGCCCGACGCCCGCCGACCACCGCCACCTCGTGTGACGGTCGTGGTAGCCGGCGGACTCGTCGACGAACGCGCAGTCGCCGTCGACTAAGAACGCCCGGCCGTCGATCGTGACCGTCCCCACGCAGGGCACCGCTGCCTGCTTGCGCGTCCAGATGTAGGAGCCGCCCGCCGGCGAGGCGACTTCGATCGGGTCGCACTCGCCCAAGGTCAGCTCGACCTCGACCCCGCTCGACCGCACACGTACCCCCGTACGGTCGATTTCGACTCCGGCGCGGGAGATGGTCGTGCGCTCGCGCAGGGTGCCCTCGGGCATCGCCGCGGCCCACCAGCGCTGGGGGATCGGCCCGACGCGGGCCTCGCCCACGCACAGCATCAGCTCCGGCGTGTAAACGCCCACGTAGAGCCAGCGCTTCAGCGGCCGCGCGCCGGCGCGGATCGGCATCGGGGCAGGCGGGAGGGCGAGGCCGAGCGCACGCACCGCGGGGCCGCGGGAGGGCAGATCGGCCACGCCGGCGGCGTATCTGCCCGTCTGGGCCACGGGAGGACGGGCCGCCACGCGGCCAGCGTATCCTCGGGGGCATGACCGCGAGTGCGCCGCCCGCGCTCAGCTTCAACCCGCTGGTGCGCATCGCGGGCGACCTTTGTTCCGAGCTCTCGGCCCGTGGCTCCTACCCGCCGGGCGATACGCGCTTCAGCGCCGCGCGCACCCACAGGCTCGCAACCGACCCGCTGCCCGTGCTGCTCTCGGCCTACGAGCGCTACGGGCCGGTGTTCAGCGTTCGCGTCCTGCACGGCATGCAGGTGTTCGTCATCGGCCCCGAGGCCAACCACTACGTCACCGTCTCGCACGCTGCCAACTTTCGCTGGCGCGACGGGGGGATGGGCGAGCTGATCCCGTTGCTCGGCGACGGGCTGCTGACCATTGACGGCGCCCCCCACCGCCGCGCGCGCAAGATCATGCTGCCGGCCTTCCATCACGACCAGGTGGCAGCCGCGGCCGAGACGATGGTGGAGGAGGCCTTCGTGGCGCTCGAACGCTGGAGCCCGGGCCAGTCCCTCGACGTGTATGCCTGGGCGCGCAGGCTGGCGATGCGGATCGCGATGCGCGCGCTGCTGGGTCTCGACCCCGACGACGGCGACACCGGCGAGCGCGCCGCGCGGGAGTTCGAGCGCGCGCTCTCTTACTACGGGACCGAGTACTGGCAGCGCACGCTGCGCGGTCCGGGCTCGCCGTGGCGGCGGATGCGCGCCGCCCGGCGAGTGCTGGATCGGATCGTCTACGCCGAGATCGAGCGTCGCCGGTCCCACGGAGGGTCCTCCGGCTCCGACGCGCGCGACATCCTCGGGATGCTGCTGGCCGCCACCGACGAGAGCGGCGCGCCGCTCTCGGATCGCGAGGTGCGCGATCAGGCGGTCACGCTGCTGTTCGCGGGCCACGACACATCGACCTCGACCATCTCCTTCATGCTCCACGAGCTGGCGCGCCACCCCGCCGAGCGCGACCTACTCATCGCAGAGCAGGACGCCGTGCTGGGCGCCCGCGCGCCCACCGCCGCGGACCTTGCGGGACGCCTCCCGCGCCTGGACATGGCGCTCGAGGAGACTCTGCGCCTATACCCGCCGGCTTGGATCGGCCCGCGCCGCGCGGTGGATGACTTCGAGTTGGCCGGAGCCCACGTGCCGGGCGGCACGCTGGTCAACTACTGCTCATGGGCCAGCCACCGGCTGCCGGAGGTGTTTCCCGAGCCTGAGGCGTTCCTCTCCGATCGCTTCGCGCCCGAGGCGAAGGCGGCCCTGCCCAAGGGCGCGTACGTTCCCTTCGGAGGGGGCTCGCGCACCTGTATCGGCATGCGCTTCGGGCAGATGGAGGTGAAGGCCGTCGTCAGCGCCATCCTGCAGCGCTTCCGCCTCGAGGCGCTCCCCGGCCGCACGATGACGGTGCGTCAGATGCCCACGCTCAGCCCGCGCGGCGGGCTACAGATGACCGTCCGCGCGCGGTAGCGCACCCGTCGCCGACGCTTCCCCAAGGCAGGCGGCGATGGCCGGCGGCAAGGCGGGCGAGCGCTACCACAAGATGGTCGACCGCTCGGCCTACGGCGGCTGAGGTTTGCGCTCGGCCCAAGCCGGTTAGAAAGACCGCTATGGCTCAAATGAACACGGACGAGCGGCCGGTGGCCGAACTCGTACAGCGGCTGTCCGAGCAGACAGCGACGCTGGTGCGCCAAGAGCTCCAGCTGGCTCAGATCGAGATGAAGGAGAAGGGCAAGCGCGCCGGCATCGGCGCGGGTCTGTTCGGCGGCGCCGGCGGGCTCGCCTTCTACGGGCTGGGTGTGCTGCTGGCAGCGATCGTGCTGGCCCTGGCGACGTTCATGCCCGCCTGGGTCGCGGCGTTGATCGTGGCGGTCGTGCTGTTCGCGATCGCGGGAGGCCTGGCGCTGACCGGCAAGAAGCAGGTCGAGCAGGCCACCCCGGTTGCGCCCGAGCAGGCGATCGACAGCGCCAAGCGCGATGTCGACGAGGTCAAGGTAAAGGGGAAGGCTGGTCGCGCATGACTCCACGCAAGAGCTCAGACGACGAGCCCGCGGCGGTCGTGGCGGGGTCGGACGAGGAAGCCCGGGATGTCGAGCAGACCGAGCCCGTAGGCGTCGAGGCTGCGCCCGACGCCGAGCAGCTGCCGGACGACAAGGCCCAGCTCAAGGAGCAGATCGCCGGCACCCGCGAAGAACTCGGCGAGACGGTCGAGGCGCTCGCGCAGAAGACCGACGTGAAAGCCCAGGTCAAGGACAAGGTCGACGAGCGCAAGGATGCGCTGCGCGACACCCAGGCTCAGGCGCAAGCAAAGCTCGGCGAGGTTTCAGAGCAGGCAAAGGAGCGCCAGAAGCCGATCGCGGCTGGAGCCGGCGCGCTGGTCATACTGCTCGTCCTGTTGGCCCTGCTTCGGCGCAGTAGGTAGAAATGGCCAAGGCGATCTATACCCCGCTGGGGGTCATCTTCGGGGTCCTTGGGGGCCTGTTGGGCGGCGCCATTTTCAAGCAGATCTGGAAGCGGATCTCGGAAGAGGAGGACGCTCCCTCCGCCAAGCAGAGTGAGTACGGCTGGGGGGAGATCCTCCCGGCCGCGGCGCTTCAGGGCGCGATCTTCGCGCTCGTAAAGGCGGTCATCCACCGATCCGGCGCCAAGGGCTTTCAGAAGCTCACCGGCGTCTGGCCGGGCGACTGAAGCGGGAGGGGAGCAGCACATGGCGCTCGAGCATCGCGAGGAGAAGGAAACCGTAAAGGCCAAGCGCGAAGATCGGGGGGCGGAGGAAGGAAAGGCGCCCGACAGCCCCTCGGATCTCGGCGGAACTTCCAAGAAAGAGACGCTCAAGCGCACCTTCAAGGAGTTCTCGGCCGACAACCTCACCGACTGGGGCGCGGCGCTGACCTACTTCGCCGTACTGGCGATCTTCCCGGCCCTCATCGCGCTGGTCTCGATCGTCGGGCTGGTGGGCTCGTCGCTGACCGACCCGCTGCTGGAGAACGTCAGCGAGGTCGCCCCGGGCCCGGCGAAGGACATCCTCACGAGCACGATCATGAACCTCCAGGGCAGCAAGGGCGCGGCCGGGATCGCGTTCGTCATAGGGCTCGTGGTGGCGCTCTACTCGGCGTCGGGTTACATCAGCGCCTTCTCGCGGGCGTCGAACTCGATCTATGAGATCGAGGAGGGCCGCCCGATCTGGAAGCTCAAGCCGATCCAGATCGGGATCACTCTGGTTCTGCTGATCCTGCTGATCGTGATCGCGGCGGCCGTCACGATCTCCGGCCCGCTGGCCGAGGAGGTCGGCAAGGTCTTCGGCCTCGGCAGCCAGGCCGCGACGATCTGGGACATCGCGAAGATCCCGGTGATCCTGCTCGCGGTCTCGTTCATGATCGCGTTCCTCTACTGGGCGGCGCCCAACGTCAAGCAGCCGGGCTTCAAGTTCGTCAGCCCCGGCGGCATCGTGGCGCTCGTGCTCTGGATCGTGGCCTCGCTCCTGTTCGCCTTCTACGTGGCCAACTTCGCCTCCTACAACGAGACCTACGGGTCGATCGGGGGTGTGGTCGTCTTCCTCGTGTGGCTGTGGATCACCAACCTGGCGATCCTCTTCGGCGCCGAGCTGAACGCCGAGCTTCAGCGCAGCCAGCAGCGCGAGGCCGGGCAGCGGATTCCGCTCGACGAGCCGTTCCTGGAGCCCCGCGACACCTCGAAGCTCGACAAGAAAGAGAAGAAGTAGGGCCACCGCAGAGCGCCGCGGTGCGCGTGGCGGCGCCGCGTCCAGCACAATCCCACCCATGAGGCGGTGGACGCAGAGCTCGACGCGCGCCAAGGCGATCGCCGCGGCGGTCGCGGCGGGCGTGGTCCTGGTCGTGGCACTCGTGGTCGCCCAGCTCGCGCTTCCCGGGGTCGCCGAGCGCCGCGTGCGCGACGAGCTCGAGGCCATCGGCCCTGCCTCCGAGGTCCAGGTGGAGTCTTTCCCCGCGATCGAGCTGCTCTTCGGCCGGATCGATTCGGTGTCCGCTGAATTAGGAGACTCGGAGTCGACCTCGGCGCAGGTGGGGGATCTGGTGGCAAAGACGGAAGGGATAGACGAGCTCCGGGTCACGGCCAGCCGGATCCGGGTGGCCGATCTGGCCCTGGGTCCGACGACGCTTGAAAAGGACGCGGGCGGACTCCAGGCCCGGACCTCGGTCTCCGAGCGTGCACTGAGCAGCTTCCTGCCTCCCGGGATCGCGGTGACGAGCATCTCCTCCCGCGATGGCGAGCTGGAGCTGGTGGGCTCCTTCGATGCTTTCGGCATCAGCCTCTCGGGACCGGCGCGGGTATCCCCTGAGCAGGGCGCGATCGTGCTGGTGCCTCAGGGCATCCCGCTCGCAGGTCTTGCCCGGGTCACGATCTTCAGTGACCCGCGGGTGATCGTCACCAGCCTCGGCGCGGCTCAGGGCGACGGGCAGGTTGAGCTGAGCGCCCGGGGCCGGCTGGCCGATCAGTAGGCCTGCCGCACGAGTCCCAATCCGTCGTGTGCCGCGCCCGGCACCCCCAAGCGGGCGCGGTACCCTGTAGGTGACTGACCGGTCAATCGAACCGATCCGGGGAGACGATGCGCGCAGCGGCCGTACAGCTCAACTCGACCGAAGACAAGCAACGCAACCTCGCCACCGCCGAGCGACTGACCCGTGCGGCCGCGGCCGACGGCGCGCAGCTCGTCGTGCTTCCGGAGAAGTTCAACGTGCTCGGCACCCACGACCACTACCAGGCCGGGGCGGAGCCTCTGGACGGGCCGACGATCGGCTGGGCGCGCGCGCTGGCCTCAGAGCTCGGCATCGATCTGGTGGCGGGTTCGATCGTCGAACGCCGCGAGGGCCACGAGAAGCTCGCCAACACCAGCGTGCACGTTGGCCCGGACGGCGACCTGCGCGGCGTGTACCGAAAGATCCACATGTTCGACGTGACGGTGGAGGGCAAGGAGTACCGCGAGTCGACCTCCCAGGAGGCGGGTGGGGAGATCGTGACGAGCGACGCCCAGGGTGCCTGCCTCGGGCTTTCGGTCTGTTACGACCTCCGCTTCCCCGAGCTGTACCGCATCCTCGCGATCCAGGGCGCGCGAATCCTGATCGTGCCGGCCGCCTTCACCAGCCACACCGGAAACGCCCACTGGGACACGCTGCTGCGCGCCCGCGCGATCGAGAACCAGGCGTTCGTGGTCGCGGCGGATCAGGTCGGGGTGCACCCGCCGGACAACGAGAGCTTCGGCGCCTCGCAGATCCTCGACCCGTGGGGCGAGCTGCTCGCCCGCGCTCCGGACAGCGCAGGCGCCGAGGCGGCCCGCCGTGCGAACGGAGCAGGGGTGCAACCGGAGTGCTTCGTGGCGGCCGACCTCGATCTCGACCGCCAGGACGCCGTCCGCGAGACGCTGCCCAGCCTGGCCAACCGGGTGCCATCGGCCTACCGCTGGCCCGGGCAGGTGGGCGTCTGATGGCGCCAGAGTCCCGTCCGGTGAGGGCGCGTGCCGCGGCGCCGGACAAGCGCCGGATGATCCTCGACGCGGCCGTGACCGTGTTCGCTCGTCAGGGCTTTCACCACTGCCGCGTCTCGGACGTGGCCGACGAGGCCAGGGTGGCCTACGGGCTCGTGTACCACTACTTCGACTCCAAGGAGCAGATCCTCAACGAGCTCTTCCTCGAGCGCTGGCAGATCATGCTCGACGCGATCGCCGAGATCGACCGTCGCCAGGAAGTGTCGGTGCGCGACAAGCTCTACCTGGTGGCGAGCTTCATCATCGACTCCTACCGCCACGAGCCCGACCTGATGAAGGTGATCATCGTCGAGGTCACTCGTGCGGCCAACTCCTTCGGGCGCCTGCACCTGGCGAAGATCCGCGAGGCCTACGCGGGCATCGCGACGATCGTCGAGGGCGCGCGCAGCGACGGCAGCTTCAAGTCCGACATCTCGTCCGAGTTCGCGGCGATGTGCTTCTACGGGGCGATCGAGCAGGTGCTCACGGCCTGGATCTTCGACCTGCTTCCGCGCTCAGACGGCGAGTACGAGCACGCGAAGGGCCTCGTGGTGGATACGATCTGCGGCGGCCTGGAGGCCCCGGCGGCGGACGCTCCGGCCCTGTCTGGTTGAATCCCTGGCCGATGGACAACGATCTCGCCAAGCGCCTGATGTGGAGCGGCCTGCTGGCCGGTGTCGGCGCGCTCACCACGATCGTCGCGCAGCGGTTGGCGACGGTGATCTGGGTGCGCGTCTTCGACGAGGATCCGCCCGACTACTGATGGCCGACGAGACTGAGCAGCAGCAGGGCTTCACGCCCCCCGAGTTCGTGCCCGTCCCGGAGACGGGCGTGGGTGGCGCCGACTCCTCCCCGGTGGACGCCGACCGCGCGGCAGCGGACGACCGTGATTCGTTCGCGGAGCGCCCCGAGGTCTACGTGGGCGCCGCGTTCGCGGGCGGGCTTGCCCTCGCCGGGCTTTTGAGGTACCTCGGGCGATGAGCCCTTCCGCCGGCGGTGGCGCCGACAAGACCCTCGGGGAGGTCGTCCAGGAGGTTTCCGAGAAGGCCTCGCTGCTCGTGCGCGAGGAGATCGAGCTGGCGAAGGCCGAGGTGGTCACCAAGGCAAAGACGCTCGGCAAGGGCGCGGGTGTGGCGGCCGCGGCGGGGGTCTTCCTCGTGTTCGCCCTCGTGCTCTTCCTGTTCTTCCTGGCCTTCTTCATCAACGACCTGATCGGTACCGGGGTGGTGTGGCCCGGCTTCTTGATCGTGACGCTGGTGCTCGTCGTGCTGGCCGCCGTCGCCGGGCTGCTCGCCAAGAAGTGGCTCTCGGCGGGCCCGCCGACGCCGGACCTCGCGATCGAGGAGGCGAAGATCACCCGCCAGACCTTCGAGCAGCAGGGCATCGAGCGCGATCAGCTCCAGCGTTCGTTGGAGCGCACCGCGAAGCCTGAGGAGACCGCCTAGACATGTCCAGCGCGTCCGCCGACCGCAGTCCCGATCAGATCCGCAGCTCGATCGAGGAGACCCGCAAGGAGCTCGCCTTCTCGGTCAACGACCTGCGCTCGAAGGTGGATGAGCTGACCAACTGGCGCCGCCAGCTGGCCGACAACCGTCAGGCGGCGCTCGGAACCGCAGCCGTGGCCGGGTTCGTTCTCGGCGGCGGGGTGGCGGCGATCGTGTCGCTGGCGCGCAGGCGCCGCTCCTAGGTTCCGTCGGCGCTCTACGCGGGCGCCGGCCGCGGCTCGCCGCCCTCGTCGAGCGGCGGTGGGGGATCGTCGTCCCGCGGGTCGTCCTCGGCCGGCGGGCGCCGGGGCTCGATCCCCCGGTAGTCCATGAACTCGCGCGCGGCGATCTGGATCGATGCCGCCACCGGCACCGCCACAAGTGCGCCCAGGATGCCGAGCAGCGTGGCGCCGAAGAGCACGGACACGATCACCAGGAACGGGTTGATGCTCACCGCCCGGCGCTGGATCTGAGGTTGGATCAGGTTGTTCTCGACCTGCTGGTAGGCGATCGACCACACCGCCCACACGATCGTGGCCGTGGGAAAGTCCGTGAACAACGTCACCAGCCCGACCGCGAAGGCGCCAATGGTGGCGCCCACGAGCGGGATCAGGTCGAGAAAGAACACGACCAGCGCGAGCGGCGCCGGGTCCGGCACGCCGAGGATCGTCAACACGACGAACGACAGGATCCCCGCCACCGTGGCCTGCACGAGGGCTCCGGCCACGTAGTTGCCCACGGCCGCCGCAGAGCGGCGCAGCACAGTCTCGATGCGCTCCGCGCGCTCCTCGGGCATGTAGCGCAGGCCGTCGTCGATCCACCGCCGCCCTCCCCCGAGCATGAACGCGGTGAGGATCAGGATCGTGACCAGGGCGAAGATCGAGTTCACCAGGCTGAGCCCCACGTCGCGCAGGGTCCCGGCGGCGCCCCCGAGCTTC
>JBBSLY010000041.1:0-9400 GCA_038233455.1 Solirubrobacterales bacterium
CACGATGAACCGCTGCGCGTCGAGGAAGATCATGATCACGGAGACGAGGGGCGTCTCGGGCGTCGCGTGAGCGCTCGGCGAGCCCGTCGCGTCATGGGCGGCCGGCACGTGCGTAACGTAGCGTAAGCGGCCACTCGTCTATGCAAGGCAAGCCCTCAGCCCCGCCCGAACCCGTCTCACCGGCCGAGCCCGAGCCCGAGCCCGTGGGCGGTCGTACGCCCGGCGGCGAACCCGCGCGCGACGATCCGCGCACTGCCTGGGTCGTCAACCGGGCGCCGACCGCGCGCTGGCAGGGCGTCGACCTGGCGGAGGCATGGCGCTACCGCGAGCTCGCGTACATGCTTGCCCTGCGGACATTCAAGCTGCGCTACCGCCAGACGTTCTTCGGCATCGCGTGGGCGCTGCTGCAACCGCTCGTCGCGCTCGCGATCTTCGCCGTGATCTTCGGCCGCTTCGCGAAGCTGCCCGCCGACGGAATCCCCTACGCCGTCTTCGTCTTTCCCGCGCTGTGCATCTGGACGTACGTCTCGACAGCCGTCAGCGCGGCCGCGCTTGAGCTCGTCTCACACCAGGAGCTCGTCACGAAGGTGTACTTCCCGCGCGTGCTCGCACCGGTGTCCGCCCTGCTGCCGGGCGTCGTCGACCTCGTGATCTCCCTGTCGCTGGCGGGGGTGCTGATGGCGGCGACGGGGGTCGCCCCCGGGCCGGCGATCCTCCTGCTGCCGATGTGGATCCTGCTGAGCTGTCTCGTCGCATTCGGCTCCGGCCTGTGGCTGGCGGCGCTGAACGTCCGCTACCGCGATGTCCGCCACGCGCTGCCGTTCCTGCTTCAGACGTGGTTCTTCGTCAGCCCGGTCGTCTACTCGAGCAGCCTGATCGAGGATGGCTGGCTGCGCGCCCTGTTCTCTCTGAACCCGATGGCGGCCATCATCGACGGGCTGCGCTGGTCCTTGCTCGACGCGCCCGCGCCGCCGGTCTACGACTTGATCTCCGGTGCGGTCACCATCCTGCTGGTGGTGACGGGGCTCGTGTACTTCCGGTCCTCCGAGCGCAAGTTCGCGGACGTCATCTGATGGCCGATCTCGCGGTCGACGTGTCCGATCTGGGGAAGCGTTACCGCGTCGGCATCGGCGCGGACTACACGACCCTGCGCGAGCACATGAGTACGGTGTTCAGGTCGCGACGAGCGGCGCGCGACGACGGCGAGCCGCGCGACCTTTGGGCGCTTCAGGACGTCAGCTTCTCGATGGTGCAGGGCGACGTCCTCGGCATCATCGGCCGCAACGGCGCCGGCAAGAGCACGTTGCTGAAGATCCTCGCGAGGATCACGGAGCCGACCACCGGATCAGCTCGCATCCATGGCCGGCTGGCTTCGCTGCTCGAGGTCGGCACCGGATTTCACGAGGATCTGACCGGCAGGGAGAACGTCTTCCTCAACGGCGTCGTGCTCGGCATGAGCCGTCGCGAGGTACAGGTGCGATTCGACGAGATCGTCGAGTTCTCGGGCGTCAGCCGTTTCCTGGACATGCCGATCAAGCGCTACTCGTCGGGTATGAAGCTTCGGCTCGCGTTCGCGGTCGCGGCGCACCTCGACACCGAGGTCGTGGTCGTCGACGAGGTGCTGGCGGTCGGAGACAGCGAGTTTCAGCGCCGCTGCCTGGGCAAGATGTCCGACCTTCAGCGCTCCGGGCGGACCGTGCTGTTCGTCTCCCACGATCTCGGCACCGTGGCGCAGCTGTGCCCGCGGACGATCTGGCTGGCGGCGGGGAAGATCCACGCGGACGGCCCGACGGAGGAGGTCATCGGCGCCTATCAGCAGTCGTTCGGCGCGCCGGAGATCGCGGCGCGGCTCGGTCGCGCGGGCGGCGGGCCCGTGCGGCTGGACTCGGTGCGGCTCGTGACGTCCGATGGCGCCGGCCTCGAGCAGCTGCGCCGCGGCGATCCGTTCACGATCGAGCTCTGCTTCACCAACGACGAAACGGTGATCGGGCTCGACGTCGGAATCTACCTCGAGGACTCGCGCGGCGTCCGCCCGTTGGACGAGGGGCTCAGCGAGGTCGTGGGTCTCGACATCGACCTCAGCGCGCCGGGCCCGCACAAGCTGCTGCTCGACGTGCCGGCGCCGTTGGCGGCGAAGGAGTACGTCGTCGGAGTCTGGCTCGGCACCAGCACCGAGGACTTCTTCGACGAGCCTGCGCTGCGCTTCGAGATCAAGCCCGCGCTCGAGGACAGCCGCGACGCGATCGGCAAGTCGCGCGTGCTGCACGGGACGGGACGCTGGCGCGTGATGTCGCCGTGAGCGTGCCCGGGATCTCGGCATGCGTTGTCTGTCGCAACGAGGCCGATCGCATCCGCCCGTGCCTCGAATCGCTGGCGTGGGCCGACGAGGTGATCGTGATGGACCTCGACAGCAGCGACGACTCGGCTGACATCGCGCGCGCCCACGGCGCCCTCGTGATCAGCCGCGAGCCTTTGCCGATCGTCGAGCCGCTGCGCAACGAGGTCGCAGGGCGGGCACGCCATCGCTGGATCCTCGCGCTGGACCCCGACGAGCGCGTCACGCCCGGCCTGGCGGCCGAGCTGCGCCGGCTGGCGGCGCGCGACGACATCGACGCCGTCGTGATCCCGCGCATGAACGTCGACCTCGGGTACGCGCCCAGCAGCCCGGTGCAGCGCTACGAGGGCCAGTTGCGGATGTACCGGCGCGATCGGGTCCAGTGGCCGCTGTTTCCCAACAGGCTGCCGGTCGTTCCCGCCGAGCGACTGTACCGCCTCCCCAAGGAGGACGGCGTGGTCCTGCTGCACGAGCGCAACCGCAGCCTGCCGGAGGCGCTCGAGCGCGCGATGCGCTACGCGCCGGCCGAGGCCCGCGCGATGCTCGACGCGGGGCAGACCTTCTCGGCGGCCGCGATGGCGCGGGTGCTGTACAAGGCGGTCGATCGCCAGGTCTTCGAGGCTCGGGCGTGGAAGGACGGCATCCCCGGGCTGTTTCGGGCGGCGATCCTCGTCAACCACAAGCTGTCGGTCTGGATCGCTTTCTGGCAGCTTTGCGGCGCGCAGCGCACGCGCTCCGACGATCGCCTCGTGCTCGCCGCCGGCAGAGCGGCCGAGGTCCCGTGGCGCGCCGCCCGGCTGGCGCTGCGGACCGCGGGCAGCCTCAGGCGCCGCGGCCGAGACGCCGCGCGAGACCCAGCGCGAAGCGTCCGAGGCCGGCGGTCTCGGGGTACAGGCGACCGATGAGGTGGACGTCGGTGTCCTGCGTGAAGACGCTGGCGCTGGTCGTGTAGGCGGCAACGTAGCCCGTTTCGCGCGCGGCGCGGGCGACGCGCTCGTCCGCTGCGCCGTGCGGGTAGGCGAGCGTGCGGGCGCGCTCGTCGCCGGCAAGCTCCGCGGCCGGCTGCAGCGCCTGTCGCAGCGCGGCGTCATCGAGCGCGGTCAGCGCATCGTGGCGGCGCGTGTGGAAGCCGATCTCCCAGCCGGCCGCGGCGAGCTCCCCCGCGGCCTGCCGCGACAGCAACGGCGGCGGCGCCGCGACCGCTTGCTCCAGGCGCGAGGCCAGCACGTCGCGCTGCGCCGGCGCCAGGTTCTCGATCGCGTCCGCGAGCCTGCCGATCGCTCCCGGCCGGCGTTGCAGCGCGGGTGCGACGAGCGTGCTCGGCACCGGCGCGAGCGCGCCGGCGTCGATCGCGCGCGTGTCGACGGCGACCTGCAGGACATGCCACCAGAAGGGTGTCGACCCGCAGCAGAGGAAGGCGGTCGCTACGCCGCCGTGGCGGGCGAAGATCGGCGCCGCGAGCTCGTGGTGGGATGGGAGGTCGTCGTCGAAGGTCACGGCGACCGGCACGCGCTCCCGCGGCCGGCGAGCGCGCGCCGCGTCCGCCAGCTCACCCGCTCGCACGAGCCGGTAGCGGTCGGCGAGGTGGGCGACGATCGCGTCGAGACGCTCGGCCGCGAGCGGTGGGTCGATCTGAAAGCGCGCGTCGCCGCCCGACGGCGCGACGGCGTGCAGCACGAGCGCGGCGCCGCGAACGGCCGGCGAGCGCCGCAGGCGCGTCTCGACCAGCCGCGCCTCGGCGAGCCGCGCGCGCTCGAGCAGTGGCTCGGGCAGCAGACCGGCGCCGCGCCGGGCGAGGTCCAGGCCGACCGCGACCGGATGCCTGGAGCGCTCGCGCATCGGCGCAGGATACGGCGGGCACGGCGTCCGCCCGCGCGCACCCGTGACCGTGGGGAACGAGCGCTACAGTGCTCGCGTTGCCGCCAGTCTCGATCGTCATCCCGACTCGCGACCGGCCCGAGCTGCTGCGCCAGACCGTGCAGTCCGTGCTCGACGGCGACAGCCTGCCGGCCGAGATCGTCGTCGTCGACCAGAGCAGCGGCCCGCGAGCCGCGCTGCCCGCCGGCGAGAGCGTCGAGATCCGCCGTCTCGAGCTGTCCTCGCGCGGCTTGAGTCGTGCCCGCAACGCCGGCGTCGCGGCGGCGACGCACGACGTGATCGTGATGATCGACGACGATGTCCGCGTGCAGCCGGACTGGCTGCGCCGGCTCGTCGACGCGCTCCTCGCGGCGCCGGCGGGCACGGTCGTCACCGGCACCGTGGCGGCACCGCCGACGACGACGGACGGCTTCGTTCCCTCGACGACGAGCCGCACCGAGCCTGCGACGTTCGCCGGACGTCAGCCCGGCGACTTCCTGTTCGGCGGGAACATG
The DNA here is from genome assembly GCA_038233455.1 of Solirubrobacterales bacterium. Classification (GTDB taxonomy): domain Bacteria; phylum Actinomycetota; class Thermoleophilia; order Solirubrobacterales; family Thermoleophilaceae; genus JAAYBF01. Next base: position 4,708 of record JBBSLY010000041.1, read on the forward strand.
GCGCTGCGCCGGGAGGTGTTCGACGACCTTGGCCCGTTCGACGAGCGGCTGGGAGCCGGCTCGACGTTCGCCTCGGCAGAGGACAACGATTGGGGTTACCGGCTGCTGGAGGCCGGCTGCCGAATCGCCTTCGAGCCCGCAGCCGTCCTCTACCACCACGGCACTCGCCAGGGCCGCGCGCTGTTCGCGCTGGACTGGGCCTACGGCCGCGGGCAGGGGGCGTTCTACGCCAAGCACATGAGCCTCTCGGACCGTCACATCCTCCGCCGCTTCCGCCGCGACGCCGCCAAGCGCGCGCGGCGGGTCGCCCGCATCGTCCGCGGCAACCGCCGCCGGCTGCGCGAGGGGATCTACCTCGCCGGGCTCGTCAGCGGAGCGCTCGGCTGGTGGCGGCGTTCCGCGCGCCGGGCGTTCCCGCGGCTTTGACGGCGCGCGCGCAGACGACGAGCGGCAGCGACGGGTCGTCGACGGCGAGCTCCTCCGTCGTCAGGTCCTCGGCCGCGAGGCCCTCGAGGAAGGCGACCTGCGACAGCACGTTGCCATGGCCGCTGACGGTGACCGCACCGCCGTGGAAAATCTCCTTGAGCAGGCCGGCGACCGCCAGCGGGGTGAAGCGCCAGTAGTCGGTCAGCGGCGGATCGCAGAGGCGGCTCGTGACGGGCACCGTCAGCAGCAGGACGCCGCCGGGGGCCAGGATGCGGTGAGCGTGCGCCAGCGCTGCGTGATGGTCGAAGATGAGCTGCAGCGTCTGGGTGAGCACGAAACAGTCGAACGCGCCGCTGGGCAGGTTGTCGGCATGAGCGAGGTCGGCGATGTGGGTGGCGTGCTGATTGGCGGAGTCGACGTCGAGCACCGCGCGCTCGGTCAGCGCGTGACCGAGGCGGTCGGTGTAGCCGCTGTCCTTGACCTCGACCACCCGGCCGGTGATGTCGGCCCGGTTGCGCGCGAGAAAGCGCTCGATGTACCAGCGGTCGACGGGCGTGCCGCGATCGAAGCCCCACGGCTTGCCGAACGGCGTCGTCGACGCCAGTGACCCGAGCCGCACGGGGCGGCGGCGCCGTCGCAGCGCGTCGACGGCGGGGCGCAGCCTCATGCGGCGCGCTCCCGGCGCCACGCGCGCCCGGCGCGGCCTGCTGTCCTGTCGCCCTCGGCCACGGCGGCGACTATAGAGCCGCGGCGCGGTCGCGTCGCGTGGGATAGCGTCGCCTGCGATGGGATCGCCGTTTCCGTCCCACCCCGCGACGCCGCCTCCTGCGGCGCGGGTGAGCATCGTCATCACCATCACGACTACGGCCGCTTCCGGCCCGCGGCGCGGTCGAGCGCGCTCGGCCCGCGCGGCACGGACGTCGAGATGATCGTCGTCGACGACGGCTCGACGGACGACTCGGGCATCGGCGACGGTGGCCGAGACTACGCACGCCGTAGCAGTCGAGCCGAGACCAACCAGGCGTCGCGAGACCGCAACGTGCTGCTCGGCAAGGTCCTGCGGCTCACAAGCAACGGCCAGCCGGCGCCCGGCAACCCCTTCGAGGGGCCGGGGACGGTGCGCTGTGCGCGCGTCAGCGTGGCGCGGCCGGGGACGATCTGCCGCGAGGCCTACGCGTGGGGATTTCGCAATCCGTTTCGCTTCGCGCTGGACCCCGACACGGCGGAGGTGCGGATGGCCGTCAACGACGTCGGGCAGGTCGCGTGGGAGGAGGTCGACCTCGTCAAGCGCGGCGGCGACCACGGCTGGCCGCTGCGGGAGGGTCCATGCCAGCGCGACGGTCGCGTGCGCTGCGCGCCCTCGCCGCCCTCGCTGACCGATCCGGCGTTCTCCTATGCCCGTCTGAAGGGCTGTATCGCGATCCTCGCCGGCGTTTTCGTGCCCAAGGGCGTCTGGCCGAAGAGGTTCGACGGCGCGTACCTGTTCGCCGATTTCACGTGCGGGATCCGCATGCTGAGCGGGTCGCTCGAGGACGCGCCGGAGGTCGGCCCGTTCTCACCCGCCATCGGCGCCATCTCGATGACGTTCCGGGGCCGGGCGCTGTACTACGCCGAGTTCTTCGCCGGCGAGATCCGCAGGATCCGCTACGTCGGCGCCCGCCGGCGAGGGTGACCGCGCAGGCGCGCGCCGCGGGCGACGCCGCAGACGGTGCCGCCGAGGACGACCAGCTCCTCGCGGGCGAGCGCGAGGTCGGCCCGTCCCAGCCCGCGCAGCAGGCGCCGCAACCGGAAGCCGAGCCATCGCACGAGGATGAGGAGGGTTCGCCGGTCGCCGCGCCGCAGTCCGAGGACGCACATCGCCCCGATGCCATGGCCGTAGGGAAAGCGCCGCTGCAGGCGGCCCTGACGCGTCGCACGCTCGTGGAGCACGACCGCCGCCGGCTCGTAGCGCACGCGCGCACCGGCGCGCAGGAGGCGATGGAAGAGATCGATGTCGACCGCTCCGAGCCCCGGGGCGCCGGGGCCGAGGCGCTCGTCGTTGCCGCCGATGCGCTCAAGCCACGCCCGCCGCACGGCGAAGTTGTTGCCGCTTCCGACCTCCCAGGGCCGTGAGCCGGCGAAATGCTCGCGCGCGACCGTGGACCCGCGCGTCGAGACCGCGTACAGGCCGGTGGTGTCGGGCCCGAGCGCCAGCACCCTGCCGGTGACGGCATCGAGTCCGGCGGAGCCCGACAGCGCCCGCTCGATGCTCTCCAGCCAGTGCTCGTCGACGACGCAGTCATCGTCGGTGACCGCCACGACCGGCTGCGAGGCTTGAGCGAAGGCGATGTTCTGCGACGTCCCGAGCCCCGATCCGGCGTGCGCGACGTAGCGGACGTCGGCGGCGCCGGCGACCAGCCGGCGCGTCTCATCGTCGCGGCTCTGGTCGACGACGACGATCTCCGCGGGCGACACGCTTCCGGCGCGCAGCGAGGCCAGGCAGCGCTCGAGCGCCTGTGGCCGGTCGCGGGTCGAGATCGCGACGCTGATCGCGGCGGTCCGCGTCACGCTCGCGCCCGGCTGCGACGGACGCGGATGGCGAAGCGCAGCGCGGTGTGCGCGATCCCCAGCACGACGGCCGGCGACCGGCTCGCGCGGATCGCCGCCCGCACCTGGGCGCGAGCCACCTGCGGCCGCCCGGTGTCGATCGCCCGCCGCGCGCGGCGCAGGGCCGTCGTCGCCGCAACCTCGCGCGCCCGGGAGCGCAGGGCGTCGGCACGCTCGGGCGGCAGATGGCCATGGATGATGTCGATCGCCCGCAGGATGTCCGCGACGTTCTCGCCGCTGCGCATCGTCGTCGCCGTCAGCGACGACGACCCGACGCGGTACAGCGCCAGCGGCTGAACCTCGAACCAGACCTCGAACTGCGCCGCGATGCGCACCCACATCTCCCAGTCCTCGCCGTAGCGGCCGATCCGCCGGTCGAATCCCCCGAGCCGCTCGTAGACGCTGCGCCGCACGACCATGCACGGCGGCTGCAGGCGCTGGCCGACCGCGATCCGCTCCAGCCAGCCGGCGAGGACGCCGCTGGCGGGCTGCTCGAGCGCGGAGATCGTCTGCCAGTTCCCGCGCTCGTCGATGCTGATGTAGCGACAGAACGCCGCACCGAGGTCCGGCCGAGTCGCAAACGGCTGCGCCATCGTGCGGTAGAAGCCGTCGCGCACAGCGTCGTCGCCGTGCAGCAGGTGCACGAGCTCACCCCGCGAGCGCTGCAGGCATGTGGCGAAGTTCTCGACGTGGCCGACGTTACGCGGCTGGCGCCAGAACGTCACACGCTTCCCCGCGATCTCATCCACGACGGCCGCAGGATCGTCGTCGGTCGAGCAGTCGTCGACGACCTCGATCTGCATCTGCTCGGGCCCCGGGTCCTGCACCAGCACACCGGCGAGCGTGACGCGCAACTGCTCGGCGCAGTTGAACGTCGGGATCATCACCGACCAGCGAGGGCGGGCGAGCTCGCCGGCCGGCGGCGCGATCGCCGCGCGGTCGCCGTGCGCGCTCACGCCGTCAGCCCGCGGCGCAGGCCCAGCAGGCGGCGCACGCCCCTGCGCGGCGACAGCCGGTGCGCGAGCGGATGGCGGTAGGGGCGCGTCGCGCGCCGCAGCGTCGCCCGCAGGTCGGCGTCGGCGATTCCCTGCTCGGCCAGGTGGCGCTCGAGCCACTCGAGGAACGCGCGCTGCTCTGGCGTGGACCGCGGCGGATGTCGTTGCCGCTGCGGCGCTCGCGCTCGACGAAGGACTCCGGGTGCTGGCGGTAGCAATCCCAGCTGCCGCTCTCGACGAACACCGCGTGGCGAAGGCACAGCTTGAAGAGGAAGACTTGGTCCTCGAACATTCCCGAGAACGAGTCCTCGAAGCCGCCGACCTGCTCCACCGCGCCGCGACGCACGAGCAGGGCGCACATCGCCGCGGTGCGGGCCTCGCCGCTCAGGTACAGCGCGATCAGCGCGGGCGGCTCGACGAGCGTGTCCGGCGCCACGCCGAGCCTGCGCGGCCGGTCGAGCGCGAGGTCGCCGGGCTCGCCGGTCCAGCTGTGCCAGTACTGCGAAGCGCCGTAGACCATCGCCGCGCGCGGCCGGCGCTCGAGAATCGCGACCTGGCGCGCGAGCTTCTCGGGCCGGTAGACGTCGTCGGCATCGAGAAAGCAGATGAGATCTCCCCGCGCGGCGCGGATGCCGGCGTTGCGCGACGCGCTCATCCCGAGGTTGCGGTGACCCTCGTGCTCTACA
>JBBSLY010000042.1:0-9370 GCA_038233455.1 Solirubrobacterales bacterium
CTCGACCATCCCGGACTGACGCTGCGGTCGCACTCGGCGGTCGCCCGGTTGTGCGCGGGGGCGGACCGGATCACCGAGCTCGAGGGCCTGACCGCCGGCAGGGAGCGGTGGACGATCAGGGCGCAGACCGTCGTGCTCGCGACGGGCGGCCTCGAGAATCCGGGGCTTCTCCTGCGCTCCGGCCTGGACGGCGAACACGTGGGCCGGTGGCTCAACGACCACGGCCACCGGACCCTGCACATCGAGCTCGACCAGCTCGCCCAGGCGGGGCGAGGGCACACCCTGTCCACGGGGATCTCCCACGCGTGGGCGGACGGCGCGTGGCGCAGCGAACGCGCGAACCAGATCGTCATCCCCATCAACCAGGGCCTCGCCCCGCCCCACGGAGGTCGTGCGGACCCTGCTGGACGCCTCGGGGCGCCGGGAACGAGCTCGGGCCGCTTCGCAGCTCGGGACTTGCTTCGCGGGCCGCCGCGACGGCGTCGTCGACGAGGATCTGCGGCATCACGGGCTGGAGAACCTCTACATCGTCGGCGGATCTGCGTTTCCCTCCTACTCGGCGCACCACCCCACGCTCACGATCTGCGCGCTCGCGCTGCGCCTCGGGCGCCGCTTGGTCAGCCTCTACGGAGGCGGCCCAGCACCGGGCGCGGCCTCACGTGCCGGCGGGGGCGAAGCGGCGGCGGCATCTCCCGGCCGGCGAGAAGGGCCCGGGGCACCTGCTCGGAGAGCCACGGAGCCAGCGCCTCCAGGCCGGAGAGCTCCTCGCTCGCCGCGCCCAGGCCGTCGGCGACGCCGGGCGGACGGCGGTCGAGGTCGTGGGCGTCCGAGCACACCACGTGGGCCAGGCCCTCCTCCAGCAGCCAGAGCGCGAGGTGGCGTGGCTCGCGCCCGAAGCCGCCCGCCAGCGACCCGGCCGTGACCGCGCACAGCGCGCCCTGCCCGACCAGTCCGCGGAGCCGTTCACGGTCGGCGAGGAACAGGGCGCAGCGCTCGGGATGGGCAAGCAGGACGCCGTGCCCACGGCGGCGCAGATGGTCGACCAGCACCTCGAGCGGCGGCCCCGGCTCGTCACCGCGGTGCGGGCATTCCACCAGCAGGTGCGAGCCGCCGCCCAGGCGCAGGGCGGCCAGGGAGGGCTCGTCCAGCTCGCCGATCCGCGCGGGGGCGATCTCGCCACCGACCAGCAGCCGGACGCTGACGTGCTCGCGGCCGAGCGCCGCGTGCAGCGTCCGGGCGGCCTCGAAGATGCCCCCCAGCGTCACGTCGTGACGGAAGTCTACGTGCGGCGTGGCCACGATGGTGCGCGTGCCCTGCTCGGCGGCGGCCCGCACGAGGGCGACCGCCTCGTTGACCGCCGCCGGCCCGTCGTCCAACCCCGGGAGGGCGTGGAAGTGCAGGTCGATCACGGCGCAGCATCCCGGACCGGACGCCCGGCCAGGACGGCGTCGAAGAGCAGCGAGTAGCGCTCGCCCATGCGCACGCTGTCCAGTTCTGCGGCGACCGCTGCGCTCTGCGCGCGCAGTCCGTCGGCCAGCCCCCGCTCGGACAGGACGCGCCGGCAGGCCGCCTCGAAGGCGCGCCGATCGGCGGCATCGACCAGGATGCCGCCCTTCTGGGCCAGCGCCGCCGGGAGGTCGCCCACGTCGGTGACGACCTGGGGCACCCCCAGCGCCTGGGCCTCCAGCACCACCATGGGCAACGCCTCGGCCGACGAGGGCAGCACGGCGAGATCGGCGAGCGCCATCAGGGCGGGCGCGTCCACGCGATCGCCCAGGAAGGACACCCATTCCGCGCCGTCCTCGCGCACGCGCCGCTCGAGGACGGGCCGCCCAGGGCCGTCGCCCACGAACAGCAGTCGCACGTCGCCCAGCCCCTCGCGAAGCGCCGCCACCGTGTCGTAGCTCCATTCCTGGCGCTTCTGAGGCTTGAAGCGAGCGACATGCACGACGACCGGCGCGCCCGCCGGCAGGCCCAGGTCCTCCCGGCGCACGGACCCCGCCTGGGCGCGCAGCTGCTCCACGGGCACGCCGTTGGGGATGTGCACGATCGACCGCTCGCGCACGCCCTCCCCGCGCAGGATCCCCACCTGCTGGCGCGCCACGACGACGCTGGCGGCGGTCCACCGATCCAGGAGGCGGTTGTGCCACGCGATCACCTCGGCCCGCCGCCCTCCCGTCTCGGAGCGCTGGGTGGTCGCCGCGGGCCGCAAGCTCCAGCGCGAGGTGCTCGCACTGGCACTCCATGCCCGCGCGCGCCAGCTGATGGATCACCAGCAGCAGCCGACGGGCCGAGCGGGAGGCCCGCCGACCGCGATTCCGGGCGTCACCTCAGCGCCGCCCGGATGGCCGCGTGCAGGGGCCGCTCTGCCGACCAGGGCGGGGCCGGCCGTCGCGCGGCGACGGCTCGAGCGAGGGCTTCGCCGAGCTCGCGGGGACTGGTCACCATGAACGCGTGGCCCTCCTTGGTCAGCCGACGGGCCAGCTCCTCCTGATGCTCGTCGACGTGCTCTCCGTGGCGGGCCAGGCGCGTGACCACCACGGGCACGTGTCCCGCACGCCGAGCGCTGAGGACGCTGCCCACCCCGGCATGGGTGAGCACCGCATCGGCCCTGGCGAACTGGCGCAGGACCTCGGTATAGGGAAGGAAGGCGACAGCGTCGCTCAGCCCCCCGGGCGGCGGGTTGTGCCCGTACTGGAGGAACACCTCGTGGTCTAGGTCGCGCGCCGCCTCCACGAACGTGAAGAAGCGCGGGAAGGGCTGGGCGTGGGTGCCGACGGTCGCGAAGATCACAGGATGTTGCCCTCGTAGCGGGCCCGCCGCTTGACCAGGGCCTCGGGCCACTGCACGAAGAAGGCATGTGCGAGCGGATAGACCAGCCTGCCGCTGAGCGAGAGGGATTCGATGCGCGTGAGGCTCTCGACGTATACGAGGCGGCATCCGTGCAGGCGACCCACCAGGAAGAACGGCACGGCAAGGCCGGCGCCGGTCGACAGGATCGCGTGGGGACGCTCCCGGCGCACCACTCTCCAGGCTACTGCGAGGTTGCGCACGGCCTTGCCCGGGCTGCGGTTGGTCGGCCCGTGAGCCAGCACGTAGCGCTCGTCGCCCAGCAGCCCCTCGACGTCGGAGCCCGGCAACGTCACCCAGACGCGGTCGAGGTCCTCGTACGCGGGCTTCAGGGCATCCAACTGCAGCAGGTGTCCGCCCGGGGAGCAGACCAGCATGATCCGGCGGCGCTCAGTCCCCACGGGCGTCCTTCCCGCGCGCCACACCACGGGCAACGGCCTTGAGCGGGGAGAGCAGCAGCTGGCGGCCGGCGGCCGACAGCTTGAGCGCGAACCGGCGCTCGGTGTCGCGGTGGTCCACGGCCAGGCGCGGCAGCCCGAGCCGGTGCGCGCGCAGCTGTCCGGTCCCCGGCATCGTGAAGGCCCACGAGTACCCGGCGCGAGCCGCCGCGCGAGCCACCGAGGCGTCCCAGTCGCCGAAGGGATAGGCGAGGGTCTCGCAGGCGCCCAGGCGCCGCGCGATCGCCCGGCGCGAGTCGAGCAGCTCCTGCGTGCACTCCTCCGCCCCCAGCTCGCTCAGGCGCCGGTGGCTCATCGTGTGGCTTCCGATGGTGAGCCCCGCCTCGGCCAGATCCTCCACCTGCCGCCAGGTCAGGGAGCGCATGACGTCGGGATGCCGGCGCCTGCGTTCCTCCACCTCAGCCCAGGCCAGCGGACCACCGGCCGCCAGCAGTGGAGGCAGCACGAAGACGAAGGCGGAGAAACCGTAGTGGCGCAGGAGCGGAGCGACGACGGAGTGGTTGTCGGCGAAGCCGTCGTCGAAGGTGAGGAAGGCCAGGGATCGCGACGGACGCTCCCCCCGCGTGAGCGCGCCCAGAGCATCGACGCTCCCCGCCGCGTATCCCCTGCGGCGCAGGAGGGCGAGCTGACGCTCGAACACCTCGGGGGGCAGCGAGAGCCAGCGCGGGCCAGGCTCGATCACCGAGTGATAGCAGAGGAAGACCGCCTGGCGGGAGCGGTTGGCGGCAACGATCCCGCGCATCCTCCGGTCAGCCGCGGGACGCATCGGCGACGACCTCTCGGTAGACGGCGTCGAGGCGGTCGGCCACCCGCTCAGGCGAGAGCTGCGCGGCCCGCGCGCGCGCAGCCGCGCCGAGCGTCCTGGCCAGCGCAGGGTCCTCCAGCAGGCGGGCGATGGCGCAGGCGAGGCGCTCGGGGTCCCCAGGCTCCACCATCAAGGCCTCCCTGCCGTCCTCGACGATCTCGGGTACGCCCCCCACCCGGCTGGCGACGACCGCCTTGCCGTGCGCCATGGCCTCGAGCAGCGCGACCGGGAGGCCCTCGGAGGTTGACGGCAGCACGAACACGTCCGCACGCTCCAGGGCCGCGTGCTTGGCCGTACCGTCGAGCCAGCCCAGCCACCGGACGCCTTCACGAGCGAGGAGACCGGCCGGCGGGTCGCCGGGCCCCGCGAGCTCGGCGACCGCCGCGGGGCAGCCGCGCCGCAGGGCGGGCAGGGCGGCCAGCAGCACGCCGCCGCCCTTGACGGGGTTGGCGAAGCCGCCCAGGTACAGGACGGTGGGCGTCGGCGAGGCGTGCACCCGCTCGTCCCCGGCGATCACCGGCGCGATGGCGTTGGGCACAACCTCCACGGCCCGCGCGCCGTAGCGCGTCTGGAGGACGTGCCCGCTGGCCCCCGAGACCGCCAGCACGCGCGCGCAGCGACGAAGCACCCAGCCCATCGCACGGCGGCGGACCGGTCCGAGGCGCGCGTGGAACGTCGTCAGCTCCACCGCACCCGCGTGGACGTGCAGCACCACGGGGCGCCTCAAGAGGGTCGCCACCGCCACCACGACCCCCTTGCGGTACATGCTGCCGCGTACCGTCATGTGCACGTGGGCCAGGCCCGCGGGAGCGGCGAGGGACCACCGCACGAAGGCCACGAGCGCCCGGGCGAAGGCGACCGTCCACGCGGCGGTGCCCCCGGGCCGGTGGGTGGTGATCGCGATCAGGTCGTGGCGCTCGGCCAGCGGCGAGGCGAGCAGGCCGCGCAGCACCGCGGGCATGCCGCCTGGGCCGTCGAGGCCGGGGCCCAGGTGGGCGACGGCCAGCCGCTGCACGTGGCGTGCGTCGGGCGCCGATGTGCGCGGCGAGTCGTCCGGTACGGTGGCGCGCAGCGGCTGCACGGTCGCAAGCATGCCAACTCGTTGACCGCCGGCACACCCCCATGACTCCCCCTGTCGCCATCGCGGTCGTCTCCTGGAACACCCGCGCGCTGCTCGATGCCTGCCTGAGCTCCATGCGCGCCGACGCCCGGGACGCACGCGCCGAGGTGTGGGTGGTCGACAACGGCTCGATCGACGGCTCTCCCGAGATGGTCGCCGAGCGCCACCGCTGGGCGCACCTCATGCGCGCCGAGGAGAACCTCGGCTTCGGCCGCGCGGTCAACCGGGTTGCCGCACAGACCGACGCGCCGTGGATCGCCGCGGCCAACGCGGACATCGCGCTCACGCCGCCCGCGCTGGCCCGGCTGCTCGACGCCGGCGCCCGCGACCCCCGCGCAGGAGCGATCGCCCCCCGTCTGCTGCTGCCCGACGGCACGACGCAGCCTTCCGTGCAGGAGTTCCCCTCGCTGCGCGACTCCGTGCTCTCGGCACTGCGCCTGCGCCCCGGCGGGGCACGCCGCTGGGACCTCGACCGGCCGGCCGGCGTGCCCTGGGCCACCGGCGCCTTCCTGCTGCTGCGCCGGACGGCCTTCGAGCAGGCCGGCCGCTTCGACGAGCGCCAGTGGCTCTACGCCGAGGATCTAGACCTGTGCTGGCGCCTGGGTCGCAAGGGGTGGAGCGTGCGCTACGAGCCCTCGGCGCACGTACGACACGAGGAGAACGCCGCCACCGCGCAGGCCCTGGGCACGGACTTCGACGAGACCTGGCTGCGGGCGACCTACGCGTGGCAGGCAGAGGTACAAGGGGTGCGCCGTACGTGGGCAGCGGCGCTGGTCGAGCTCGCGGCCTGCACACCGCGACTGTGGGTGCTGGGTCTCCTCGCCCCCCGTTCACCCGAGCGCTTCGCCCATCGAGCCCTCGCAGCGCGCCGGGCCGCCGTCGCCGCGCGCTTCGGCCTGCGGGCGCCGAGCGACCTGCTGCGGCCTCCCTCCCCTCCCGTGGAGGGCAGGAGGCGATGAGCGAGTTGGTCGTGCGCTACTGCGCGAACTACGGATTGAGTCCCCGGCTGGTGACCGAGGAGCAGGTCCGCGCGCATCTCCATCTCGAGCGCAGGCTCACCGCCGAGCTGGTCGCCTCCCGACCCGCCGACCGGTGGGAGACGTTTGAGCGCTGCTACGGGGAGCTCTACCGCGAACTGCCCTGGCTCAACGACGCCGATCCCTCGCGCCCACTCGACGATTGGCCCGCGCTGCTCGGCGCTCCACCCCGGAGGATCTACGAGGTGGGCTCCGGTCAGGGAGGGCTCGCACGCGCGCTGGTCAGCGCGGGCTACGAGGTCGAGGCCACGGAGGTGACCCGTGAGCGCGGCGGCGGGCGCGAGGAGCGGCCGGGCCTGACGTGGTCCATCACCGACGGCGTGAATCTCGAGCGCTTCGCCGGGCGCGCGCCCTACGACGCCGTCATCAGCGACCAGGTGGTCGAACATCTGCACCCGGACGACCTCGGGCGCCACCTCCGCGGCGCGCTCGCCATTCTCGCGCCCGGCGCGTCATACGTGTTGCGTACACCGCACGCCCATCTCGGTCCCGCGGACATCAGCGGCGTCTTCGGCTTCGACCGCCCGGTGGGCATGCACCTGCGCGAGTACACCTATGGCGAGATGGCCGACGCCGCCCACCGCGCCGGCTTCGCCCGTGTCGCGGCGCCGCTGGGCCTCCCGCAGCGCCTGCGCCGGCGTGTCGCGCTTCCTCGGCTTCCTGGTGCTCGCCCCAGCGGCGCCTACCTGCGCTGGCTGGAGGCCGTCGAGCACTTGCTGACCCCGCTGCGGCCGCGCCACCGGCGGCTGGCGCTCGACCGGGTTCTGCGCGCGCCCCTGTTTCGCAGCGACCTCTGGATCGTCGCGATCGCCCCCGGCGGTGGCGAGCGCTCTGGCGCCAGAATGGGTCACGCCCCCGGTTCGCGCGTCGAGCAGGAAGAGGGCTCATCGTGCTAGCTGCACGGGGGAGCGACGCGCGTTCGTCCGCGCCGGCCGCCCTGCTGGTCTGCGACTACTTTCTCAAGTACACGCTGGGGCTGGCCCGGGGACTTCAGCAGGCCGGCTGTCGGACCACCGTCCTGGGTCGGGAGCACGCCGGTGAGTTCGGCGGGGACATCGCCGCCGCGCGAGCTGAGATCGACCGGCGCCTCGCGGCCGGCGGCGACGTGCGGCTGCTGCCAGGGCGTGTCCGCGACGTTCGCGCGACGCGCGACGCGGTGACGCTGCGCCGGACCCTGGCAGACGACGGGGCCGTCGTGCATCTCCAGGACGGCGTGGTTAACGATCCGCGCCTCCCCTTCGTGGCCCGGGCGATGCCGGGCAGGTTCGCGCTCACCGTGCACGACCCCGTCGCTCACCCCGGCGATCGCCCGTTGGCGTTTCGCAAGCGGCTGGCGCGGACAGCCCTGCTGCGGGGAGCGGCCATCGTCTTCGTGCACGGCGAGGCGCTCGCCGACGAGCTTCGCGCCGTGACCGGGGTCCGCAGGCCCATCGAGGTGGTCCCCCACGGGTCCGACCCGCCGCGGGTGGCACCGCTTCCGCCGCGACCGTCACTGCTGTTCTTCGGGAGGATCTCGGCCTACAAGGGGTTGGACGTCCTGCTGGAGGCGATGCCCAGCGTCTGGGCGCAGGTGCCCGATGCACGCTTGGTCATCGCCGGCGAGGGCCATCTGCCCGACCACCCCAGCCTCGCCGACGACCGGGTGACGGTCTTCAACGAGCACGTGGCCGAGTCCGACGTACCCAACCTGTTCGCCGGCTCTAGCGCCGTTGTGCTGCCCTACCGCCAGGCGAGCCAGAGCGGTGTGGGCGCGCAGGCCAAGGCCTACGGCCGAGCGAGCATCGTGACCGATGTCGGAGCGCTGCCGGAGCTCGTGGCCGACGGCTCGGGCCTCGTGGTCGCCAACGAGCAGCCGAGCGCGCTCGCGCGGGGCGCCATACGGCTGCTGACCGATCGCGCTCTCGCGCAGCACCTCGGATCGGTGGCCGCTGGCACGGCAGACTCCAGCGGTGGCTGGGCGCGGGTGGGCGCACTCACCCTCGAGGCCTACCGGCGCCACCGGCTCCTGGCGGCCCCGGGCCGGGCTGGACGGCGGCGCACGAGGTCCCGATCTTGACGGCGTCGTGCAGAATGGTCACCGGCTCCTTGATCATGTTGAGCTTGCGGTAGTTGGTCGCGATGGACTCCACCACGTCCTGGTCGTCTTGGATGGTGGCCATGGCCAGGCGCGACCGCCCGTCTGAGAAGGTCTGGCGCCTGCCATCGGCCCACAGCTCCACGAAGCCCACCGACGGGTCCTTGGACCACTTCACCCGCACGGTGAAATCGATCCAGCGATTCCGGACCAGCGGCTCGCTCCACACGCGATCGTAGTTGTAGACGTCGTCGCGGCGCAGCTCGATGCGCCCGTCCGAGCCCACGCCAAAGCCCAGCCGCGGAGAACCGCTGTAGGGCTGGCCGTGGAACTGGAAGAACACCAGCCACCCACCCGCGGGCACCGACGGGAAGTCCCCCGGAAAGTACGTGCTCCACCCGATGAACTGGTCATCGCCCTCCCGATGCATCCCCGGCGCGTTGAGCTGAGCCCGAGGATTGGCAACATCCGAGTCAGCCACCGTCAAGCGAGCCGCATACCGACCCTGCCTCACCGGCGAGTTGACCACCGCCAGACTCTCCGGCGACTTGCGCAACACCCACTGCCACTGATCGAGGTCGCCCAGCTCGAAGTCACCGCTCCACAACAACCGCCCGTCGTCGGCCCGTGGTGCGCACGCGGGTGCCTGGCGTTGGATGGAGATCTCCTCGGCCGGCGTCCCCTGGAGGATGGCGAAGCCGGCGAGGACCGCGACCGCCGCGATCCGCACGGACGATTTGGTCGATCACCCGCTCTCAGCCCGGGTGATCGACCAATCGTCTCAGCACGCGGCAGCGAGGATGGCAAGAGCTGCTGAGCGGCATCGAGCTACCCACCACAGGCCCCGACGCTGAGACGCACCACGAGTGCCTCGGCGGAGCGACGAGTCGCTCGTCGCGAGCCGCCGAGACCGGCCCAGCGCTAGGGCTGGACTGCCGCGTAGGACGTCCCGATCTTGACGGCGTCGTGCAGAATGGTCACCGGCTCCTTGATCATGTTGAGCTTGCGGTAGTTGGTCGCGATGGA
>JBBSLY010000043.1:0-9331 GCA_038233455.1 Solirubrobacterales bacterium
GGTTCATACGTCCGTCTAAGCCTCGGCGTACTCCCCGAACTCCTCTCGCATCACGCCGCACACCTCGCCCAGCGAGCAGCGATCCTTCAGCGCCGCGCGCACCGGCTCGAGCAGGTTGCCGTCGCCGCCACAGACCGAGCGCAGCTCCTCGAGGCGCGTCTTCACGGCATCGGCGTCGCGGTCGGCCTTGAACGCCTCCAGCCGCTCTACCTGCTCGCGCTCGGACTCCGGGTCCACCCTCAGGATCTCCACGTCATCGACCTCGTCCGACACGTACTCGTTCACCCCCACCACGATGTCCTGCTTGATGCGGTAGCGCTCCTCGTAGCCCCAGGCGGACTCCTCCACCTCGGCGCGGATGAAGGGGATGCACTGCACCGAGCCGCCCAGCTCGTCGACCTTGTCGATCAGGCCCTGCGCCCCCTGCTCGATCTGGTCGGTCAGGCTCTCGACGAAGTAGGAGCCGGCGAAGGGGTCGACCGAATCGGTGGCGCCGGACTCGTGGGCGAGGATCTGCTGGGTGCGCAGCGCTATCCGCGCCGCACGCTCCGTGGGCAGCGCGAGCGCCTCGTCGAAGCCGTTGGTGTGCAGCGACTGCGTGCCGCCGCACACCGCCGCGAAGCCCTGCAGCGCCACGCGCACGATGTTGTTTTCGGGCTGCTGGGCGGCCAGGGTCACCCCGCCGGTCTGGGTGTGGAAGCGCATGGTCTGGGACTTCGGGTTCTCCGAACCGAAGCGCTCGCGCATGATGCGCGCCCACATCCGCCGCGCGGCGCGGAACTTGGCCACCTCTTGAAAGACGTTGTTGTGGCCGTTGAAGAAGAACGCGAGCCGCGGGCCGAACTCGTCCACGTCGAGCCCCGCGTCGATCGCCGCCTGCACGTAGGCGACCGCGTTCGCGAGCGTGAAGCCGACCTCCTGCACCGCCGAGCAGCCCTTCTCGCGCATGTGATAGCCGGATATCGAGATCGTGTTCCACTTCGGCACGCGCTCGCGGCAGTAGGCGAACAGGTCGGTGGTCAGCCGCATGGCCGACTCGGGCGGGTAGATGAAGTTCCCGCGCGCGATGTACTCCTTGAGGATGTCGTTCTGGGTCGTGCCGCGCAGGACCTTCGAGTCCACTCCCTGCTCCTCGCCCACGAGCTCGTAGAGCAGCAGCAGGCAGGCGGCCGGCGCGTTGATCGTCATCGACGTCGAGACCTCGTCGAGGGGGATGCCCTCGAACACCCGCCGCATGTCGTCGATGGTGTCGATCGCGACCCCGGTGCGCCCGACCTCTCCCTCGCACAGCGGGTCGTCGGAATCGCGGCCGAGCTGGGTGGGCAGGTCGAAGGCCATCGACAGGCCGGTCGAGCCGTGCTTGATCAGGTAGTGGAAGCGCTCGTTGGTCTCCTTCGCGCTCGCGTAGCCGGCGTACTGGCGCATCGTCCATCGGCGCGAGCGGTACATCTCGGGGTGGATCCCGCGGGTGAACGGGTACTCGCCCGGCTCGCCGAGGCGCGTGGGAAGCTCGGCAGGGAGGTCGCCCTCGTCATAGAGGGGCTTGACCTCGATGCCCGAGTCGGTGAAGCGCCGTTCGTCGTCGGGGCCGACGATCGGCGCGATCGTGGGCTCGTGCTCGGGCGTGGTGGCCACGAGGCAAGGATAAGGGCGCGCTGGGGGCGCCGGGGTCGCGCCCCTAGCATGGGCGCCGTGGAGGTCACCGTGAGGCTCTTCGCCATGCTGCGCGAGCGCGCCGGTGCGAGCGAGGTGGTGCTCGACCTGCCCGAGGGAGCGAGCGTGGGCGATGCGCTGGAGCGCCTGGGCGACCTGGCCTCCGGGATGCCGCTGGTGATGGCGGTCAATCGCGAGTACGCCCCAGCCGGCCAGGTGCTCGACGCCGGCGACGAGCTCGCGCTGATCCCGCCGGTCAGCGGCGGGGAGAAGCCGCCTTTCGTGCGCGTGACAGGTGAGCCGCTGTCGCTCGACGGGCTGCTGGCCCGGGTGGCCGATCCGCGCGCCGGGGCCGTGGTCTGCTTCCAGGGCGTCACGCGCGAGGTCGAGCGCCTGGAGTACGAGGCCTACGCCGAGATGGCCGAGGCGCAGATCCGCTCGATCGCCGCCGCGGCCGTCGAGCGCCACGGCCTGTGCGCCGCCGCGGTGGAGCACCGCGTCGGCTCGGTCGCGCTGTCGCAGCCGAGCGTGGCGGTGGCCGTATCGGCTCCCCACCGCGGCGAGGCCTTCGCGGGCGCGCGCGAGATCATCGACCGGGTGAAGGCCCAGGCCCCGATCTGGAAGCGCGAGGTCGAGGGCGGCGAGGCCCGCTGGGTCGAGGGCAGCGCCCCGGAGCCGGGCTCGGCGCCCGCGGGGGTCTCCGACCGGCCGCCGACGGCGCGCTGAGCTAGGGCCCGAACTCGCCGCCGCCCGAGCCCGACCCGCCGCCGGAGGGCCCGAACTCGCTCGGGGTCGGCGCGGGCGCCGGGGCGGGGGGTGGTGGGGAGGCCGCAGCCGCCTCGGGTGCGAACTCGTTGGAGGGCGACGGGGGTGGGGCGCTCGGCTCGGGTTCGGGGGCGGGGGCGGGCGGTGGTGGAGGCGGTGGTGTGGGTACGGCGGTCGGCGAGGGCGGCGCAGCCACCGGTGGCGCGGGGGCGGCGGCGACCGGAAGCTCCTCGGCGGCCTTGCGGACCTCGGTTGCCGGCGAGGGGCGCTCGCCGGAGTGCTCCGAGAGCCGGTCGGCGGTCACCGCCCCGCCGCCGGCGAGCACGGCCGCCGAAGCCGCCACGGCCGCCGCCTTCTGCGCCCCGGCCAGATCGAGCGCCTGGCTCGCGCGGTCCCCGAGCGCGGAAGCCTTGTGCTGGGCCGATCCGAGCAGCGACTCGAACAGGCTGCGCGCGGGCCCGCCGTCCGGCCCTCCGGAGAGCGCTGCCGCGGGCGCGAGTGCCGCCACCCGCGCGGGCACGGCCCGGAACTCGCGCAGCCGCGCGCGGCAGGCCAGACAGGTCTTCAGGTGCGGGCGCACGGCGGCGAGGTCTGCCGCGGTGCCCTCGCCGTCCGCCAGCGCCGAGAGCTGGGGCGCCAGCCGCTCGCACTCCGCGCCCGACTCGATCCGAGCGACGCCCGCGAGGAACGCGCGCCGGCCCTCGACCAGGCAGCGGTTGACCTTCGTGTAGCTGAACCCGGTGCGCTCCCCGATCTCCTCGTAGCTGTAGCCCTCGGCCTTGAGCACTAGACACTGGATCTCCTGGGGCTTGAGGCGCTCGAGGGCCTGTGCGCCGAGGCTCAGACGTTCCTTGCGCTCAGCCTCGTCGTGCGGGCTGCCGCGCCGGTCGGAGTTCGGCTCGGGCAGCCGCTCGGGCTCGCCCGACGGTGCGACCCTCTCCACCTGGCTGCGGATCGCGAGCGCCTCGTGCTTGACGGTGGTGCGCAGCCACCGGCACAGCTCGTCCTCGCTGCCGACGGGTGAGCGGGTGAGGAGGATCTCGGCGGCGCGCTGGTAGGCGTCGTCGGCGTCGTGGCTGTTGGCCGAGTAGCGGCGGGCGGTTGCGAGCATCTGCACCCGGAAGCGCGCGAGCAGGGCAGCCTTGTCGACGCTGCCGGAGGCCCCACCTGGTGTTCTCGATCCGTCGGCCTGCACTTCCCGCTTCGCTCCCTCGTCGATCCTGCCTGCGTTCTGTCTCTCGTGCCGGGAGCCCGTGCGCAAAATGCGGCCTTCTTGACACAGATGGGCGCCAGTTGTCTCCTAAAGGGGTGGGCGGAGTGAAATTCGCCCCCCTCGGGACACCGGAACGATCCTGCGCGGGCGCTACATTCAGCGCTCGCAGGGGTTGTGGCCTCTGGGTCCCCTCTCGGGTCTGCCGCGCGTAGACGCGGATTACCCTCTGCGGGCACAGCTCATGGGCAACGGCTTGGCCAGAGAACTCCAGGAAGTCGAGCCGGCGAAGCCGGCCGTACTTCCCGACCGCGACGTGCGCGCCCGCACCTCGCCGCTGCTCGGCGGCCTCTTGCAGTTCGAGACGATCCGCCGGGGCCTCAGGGTCGCCGCGCTCACCACGCTCGACGTGACCGGCATGTTCCTCGCGATCTGGACGGCCTCCGCCATCAAGGCAGCGTTCAAGGAGCCCGACCGCGTGCACCTGACCTTTGGACAGGCGGTCGACGTGGCGCCACTCGCCTGCCTGGTGATGATGCTGCTGTTCGCCCGCTCGGGCCTCTACCGCGACCGCCCGCAACGCCCCGGATTCGCCACGCTGATCTCCTCCCTGTTCCAGGTCACCCTGGTGGTCCTCCTCTACGCGGTCATCGAGGGCGAGCGGTTCTCGTCGTACTACATCTTCTACTCCTCCCTGTTCTTCGCGCTGCTCTACGTGGCCTCCCTGCGCTGGACCTTCGAGCGGCTGAGCGGGGTGGTGCTGCGCGCTGCCGGGTACCGCCGGCGGGCCGTGCTCGTGGGATCGGCCGGCCGCATCGATGCGGTGGCGCAGGCCCTCAAGGACAGCTCGGAGATCGAGCCCTTCGGCTTCGTGTCGCTCACGCCGCGCGGAGCTGACAGCCTGCGTGACTTCGGTTCGCTCGACGGCCTGGAGCGACACTTCGACGCCTTCGACGAGGTGCTGATAGCCGATCCTGACTTCCCTCAGGAGCAGGCGGTCGATCTCGTGGACCGATGCCATCGCGAGGGCATCAGGGTGCGGGTCGCCCCATCGACGATGGAGATCCTCATGGATCGGGTCGAGTTCATCCCCGGCCAATCCCTGCCGCTGTTCGAGCTCAAGCCGCCAGTCTTCGAGGGCATCGACTTCGTGGTGAAGCGTA
Source organism: Solirubrobacterales bacterium (assembly GCA_038233455.1). Lineage (GTDB taxonomy): Bacteria > Actinomycetota > Thermoleophilia > Solirubrobacterales > Thermoleophilaceae > JAAYBF01. The sequence goes on from JBBSLY010000043.1 coordinate 4,792, forward strand.
CGTTCGACATCGTGGGCTCCGCACTGCTCGTCGTCGCGCTCGCGCCGGTCATGGCGCTGGCGGCGCTCGCCATCCGCCTCGGCTCGCCGGGACCGATCCTGTTTCGCTCGATCCGTCCGGGGATCGGCGGCAAGCCGTTCGCCTGCCTGAAGTTCCGCACGATGCATCTGGGGGCCGAGAACCTCCAGGAACGCCTCGAGGAGCACAACGAGCAGGGCGGCGCGCTGTTCAAGATCCGTGACGACCCGCGGGTGACTCGGGTGGGCAACTGGCTGCGGCGGTGGTCGCTCGACGAGCTGCCACAGCTGCTGAACGTCCTTCGCGGGGAGATGTCTCTGGTGGGGCCGCGGCCGCTGCCCCAGCGCGACTACAACCACCTCGAGGGCTGGCACCTGAAGCGCTACCTCGTTCTCCCGGGACTGACCGGCCTGTGGCAGGTCTCGGGGCGGGCCGAGCTCGACTTCGACGAGCTGGTCCGGCTCGACTTCCTCTACCTGGAGCGGTGGTCGGTCTTCCTCGACCTGACCATTCTGATGAAGACGCTGCCGGCGGTGATCCGCAGCCGCGGCGCCTGGTAGGGAAGGGAAGGGAAGCTTCGGTGCTCGCCCAAGGGCGGGGCCTACTCCCCAGGGTCGGAGGGGGGCGGGCGGGGGTCCACCATCCGGCGGGAGGAGACGTCGGGGCCGGGTAGGCCGGGGTCCATCCGATAGAGCGAGAAGCGCCGATTCGACAGCCGCGGCGGACCGGCGGCGTCCGGCGGTCGCGGCGCTTCGCTGTTCACCAGCAGGTAGTCGGCCTTGAGGCCCACGGGGGGGTGGGGAAAGAACTCCAACAGTGGATCAGAGGCGCTGAGCGGATGCGCGGCCAGCATGTAGTTGGCCCACTGCTGCACGCCGGTCGGCGTCAGGTCCACGCGGATGCTCGCTCCCGCAGGGATGCGGTCGCTCCAGGAGCGCAGCTCTAAGACCTCGGGGCTCGCGTGGGGTAGCGCGGCCCACAGGGAGGACCGCGTCTCGACCGCGAGCACCGCGCACAGGGCGCCGATCGCGCAAACCGCCACGACCCGAGCGGCGCCTTTGCCCCGGCTCACCAGCCATGCTGCGCCGACCCCCGCCAGTACGAGGGCGAACGGCGCGAAGAACGTGAGCGCGCGGAAATGAAACAGCGACCCCTCGCCACGCACCCACAGCCAGCCTGCGACCAGGGCGAGGGCGCCGACCATCCCGCCCAGCGCGAGGCGGCCATCGCTCGAGCTGGCGCGTAGCCCGAGCGCCACGAGTGCGAGCACTGCCCCCACCGCCGCCAGCCACGGCCAGCCGTCGGGAAGTCCGAGAAAGACGGTGAGGCTGAAGAAGCCGATTGTATCGCTGCTCCATGCCGCGAGGTTCCCCCCGGGCAGCAGGGCCAGCGTGGCGGCCTGCATCTTCTCGAATGCCGACAGTGCGAAAAGCAGGGCCACCGGCGCCACCACCAGAGCGAGTGGAATCCAGAGCAGCATCGACCGCCGGCTCCGCGGTAGCCGAAGTGCAGACAGCCAGCCGACCGACTCGCCTCGGCTGCGCCGCCGGTGCCACACGAGCACGGCGGTGATGGCGAGAAACAGCGCTGGAAACGGCACGAGCAGCGGGTAGGCGAGACCCGAAAGCGTGGCGAACAGAACCAGCAGTCCGAACGCTGCCCTGCTCGGCTCCCACAGGAACCGCCATCCGAACAGCACGACGAACGGGATCGAGAACAGACCCCATACCTGGTTGTAATAGGGTGCCAGCGCCATGTCCGCCACGGCTCTGTCGACGGCCACGAACGCCATCCCGACAAGTGCGGCGCCGGCCGAAGCTCCGGCCACATGGAAGGCGACGAGGAACAGCCCGAGCGCCGCCAGCGCCGCGACGATGGCGATCAAGGTCGAGAACACCTGCACCGGATCGAGCCCGGACAGCGTCGAGGTGCCCGCCAGCACGTAGTAGATCGGGTACTTCGACCTCCAGACCTGAGGCATGTGGTCGACGGGGAGCGCGGGACGCACGGCTCCCGGCGGCGCCTCCTGGAGCAGCAGTGCCGCTCCGGTGGCCAGATGGGCGTCGCCGTTGTGCCCGAGCACCGTGGCGAGCGAGTCCGCTCGCAGCTGCGGCGAGGCGATCATCGCTGCCATCACCAGAGCGATCGCCGCCGGCCACAGGAGGCGAAGGCTCCGCGGGCCGGCCGCCTCGCTCTCCGCCGTCGCCGGGGGGCCTGCCACGCCGCGGGCGTGAAGCACGACGGCCGCCACGATCCCGCCCAGGATGACTGCGGCGAGCGAGGCGCCGAGCGGGACCCGGAACACGCCGAGCAGCGTCAGTGCGATCGAGGACACCGCCGCGCCGATCGGCAGCACGAGCAGCGCAAGGTGCGCCCGCAGCCTGGCACCAAGCAGCAGGCGGGCCGGGGCATAGCCGCAGGCCCCGAACAGGAGGGCGGCCGCCCCTCCGGCACGCAGCACGTTGGGGACCTCCGAGAAGGAGGGAGCGCCGCCGGGGCCGCCGAGCCTGAGCCCGAACGTGACCGCGGCCCCGGCTAGGGCAACGGCGATCGGCCACGTGCGCCCGCCGGGCGGAGCCCCTGCGCGAGAGGGCGCCTGCACCGCCTCGCTCCTCATCGGCGGTGGCTCTTGCGCTCCCTCAGCACCCTGCGAAGGAAGGCCGGGTTGCCGAGCAGGTAGCGCCGCCACATGCGCCGCGGCTCCACGGCCAGGCGGTAGATCCACTCGAAGCCGTTGTCTGAGATCCAGTGGGGCGCCCTTGGGACCCGGTCGGACACGTAGTCGAAGAGCGCGCCCACGGTCCACACCACGGGGGCGTCGATGCGGTCGCCGTTTCGGTCCACCCACAGCTCCTGCTGGGGAGTGCCCATACCGACCAGCACGATGTCGGGATCGGTCTCGGCCAGGTGCTCCAGCACCCTCTCGGAATGCGGGCTGCCCAGGTCGAAGTAGCCGTGGTGGGTGCCGCGCACGTCGAGCCGCGGGTACCACCGCTTCAGCGCCTCCGCGGCGCCTGCCGCCGCCCCGGGATCGGATCCGAGGAGGTAGATCGAGCGCCCCGACTCCTGACACAGGCTCGCGATGCCCCAGATCCAGTCGGCGCCGGTCATCCGGTGCGGGACCGTGAGCCCGATCAGCCGCGCCGCCAGGCGGACGCCGTAGCCGTCGCAGTAGATGATGTCCGACGCCTGCAGCGAGCCGTGGAGCTCGGCGTTCGACTGCGCCTGGTTGAGCACGTGGGCGTTGACATAGGAGACCCTGCACCGCTCGCCGCGCTCCGCGTAGCCGAGGATGCGCCGAAGGAGATCGGCGGGGGGCGATGTCTCCACGTCGATGCCGAACATCTCCGTGGGAGGCGCGCTGTAGGTGGCGGTCGAGACCGTAATGGTGGCGGTGGGCAGTCCGGGCGGGCGGGCGGTGCGGCCTTGGGCCTGCGCGGAGCATGGTAGGCGAACCGCTCGCCCCGCCGCCGCGGCTACGCTCACCGCCGTGGCTCGTCCGGCGGTAGATGTGGTGGTGCCGTTCCTGGGCTCGGACTCGGAGCTGCACGCGCTCGACGAGACCCTCTCGCGACTGAAGCTCGGCGACGGCGACTCGATCGTGATCGTGGACAACAGACCCCAAGGCGCCGCCCCCTCCGTGGACGGCCCGATCCCGGTGGTGCGCGCCGCGGCCGTTCAGAGCCCCGGCTATGCGCGCAACCGTGGCGCGGAGCGCGGCCACGCCGAGTGGCTGGTGTTCATCGACGCCGACACCCGACCGGACCCGCAGCTGATCGAGCGCTACTTCGACCCTCCTCCGCCCGAGCGCGCGGGGCTGCTGGCGGGCGGGATCCTCGACGAGGAGGTATCCCCCCGAGGCCCGGCCGTGCCTCGGTGGTGCTACATCCGGCGCAACATGAGCCAGGACCAGACCTACCGCTTCGGCGACTGGGGCTTCGCCCAGACGGCCAACGCGGCGTGCCGGCGCAGCGCGTTCGAGCAGATCGGCGGATTTCGCGAGAACATCCGGGCGGGCGAGGATGCCGACCTGACCTATCGCCTGCGCGAGGCCGGGTGGATCGACCAGCGCCGAGAGTCCGCCGCGGTGGTCCACCGAAGCCGCCAGACGCTGCGCGGCTTCGTCAGGCAGAACCTGGATCACGGCGCGGGCGGGGAGTGGGTGCACGGCCGTTATCCGTGGGCCATGCCCCCGCGCCGGCGCATCGGGCTGGCGTGGTGGGCCGTGCGCTGGGCCGTCTGCGGTCTCGCTGCCGCTGTCCTTCGTCGCGATCGGGACAGGGCGCTGCGCGCGCTGCTCGACCCGGTCGACGAGCTGGCGTACGAGCTGGGCCGATCGCTCGACAACGAGCTTCCGGGCGCCGCAGCGAGCCCCCGTCCTTAGACTGCCCGCGGTGCAGCGGCCGACCGCGGACGTGATCGTCCCCTTCAAGGGAAGCTCCGAGGAGCTCCAAGACCTCCGAAGGCGACTCGGGGGGCTGGCGCTGCACCCTGGTGATTCGGTGATCGTCGTGGACAACAC
>JBBSLY010000044.1:0-9276 GCA_038233455.1 Solirubrobacterales bacterium
CACGACGAGTCCTCCGAGCACGCCACCTACTCCGACACGCTCGAGCTGGACCTCTCGACGGTCGAGCCGAGCCTGGCGGGCCCCAAGCGCCCGCAGGACCGGGTGGCCCTGTCGAGCGCGGCGTCTGATTTCGTCGAGGAGCTGCGCGAGCAGGCCAACGGCACGGAGACCGACCACGGCGGCAACGGGGCGCGCCAGAGCTTTCCCGCCAGCGACCCGCCCTCCTCGATGGCCGGCCAGGAGCCCGCCGACGACGGCGAGCCGGCGCATCAGCACGAGGGCGGCGGCGCCGGCACGGCGACCGAGGAGGTCGAGCGCGCGAGCGCGGCGGTGTCGCTCGACGGCACGGAGTTCGACCTCGAGGACGGCGCGGTGGTTATCGCCGCGATCACCAGTTGCACGAACACCTCCAATCCCTCCGTGATGCTCGGCGCGGGGCTGCTGGCCAAGAAGGCCCGCGAGCGAGGCCTCCAGCGAAAGCCGTGGGTCAAGACGAGCCTCGCGCCCGGCTCGAAGGTAGTCACCGACTACCTGGACCGCGCGGAGCTGACCGAGCCGCTGGCGGAGCTGGGCTTCAGCCTCGTCGGCTACGGCTGCACCACGTGCATCGGCAACTCCGGGCCGCTGCCCGAAGAGGTCTCGGCCGCGATCTCAGACGCCGACCTGACCGTCTGCTCCGTGCTGTCGGGCAACCGCAACTTCGAGGGGCGCATCCACCCAGAGGTGAAGATGAACTACCTCGCTTCGCCGCCGCTGTGCGTGGCCTACGCGCTGGCTGGGCGGATGGACCTCGACTTGCTGGAGGATCCACTCGGGGAGGATTCCGAGGGGGAGGCCGTGTACCTGCGCGACCTGTGGCCCAGCCAGGCCGAGGTGAGCGCCGCCGTCGAGCACGCCGTGCAGACCGACATGTTTCGCAAGAGCTACGGCGAGGTGTTCGAGGGCGACGAGAACTGGCGCTCGCTGGACGTTCCCGAAGGCGACCGCTACGCGTGGGACGACGACTCGACCTACGTCAAGCGCGCCCCCTACTTCGAGGGGATGGACCAGGAGGCCCCCGAAGGCCTCGATCAGATCTCAGGCGCACGCGTTATCGCGCTGCTTGGCGACAGCGTGACCACCGACCACATCTCCCCGGCGGGCGCGATCAAAGAGGACACGCCGGGCGGGCAGTACCTGGTCGAGAACGGGGTCTCAAAGCGCGAGTTCAACTCCTACGGCTCGCGGCGCGGCAACCACGAGGTGATGATGCGCGGCACCTTCGCCAATGTGCGGCTGCGCAACCAGCTCGCCCCCGGGACCGAGGGCGGGTATACGCGCAGGGACACCTCGGACGACGAGGCGGAGTTCATCTTCGACGCCGCCATGGCCTACGCAGACGAGGACACGCCACTGTGCGTGCTCGCCGGCAAGGAGTACGGGTCGGGCTCCTCACGTGACTGGGCCGCCAAGGGCCCGCGGCTCCTGGGGATCAAGTTCGTGATCGCCGAGAGCTACGAGCGCATCCACCGCTCCAACCTCGTGGGCATGGGAGTGCTGCCGCTGCAGTTCGATGACGGTGAGTCAGTCGAGTCGCTGGGGCTCGACGGCTTCGAGTCCTTCGACCTCGACCCGCTCGAGGACGGAGCCGACACGCTGGGAGTAAGCGCTACGCCCCCGAACGGGGGCGAGGCGATCTCGTTCGACGCGCGCGTGCGCATCGACACCCCCAACGAGTGGCTCTACTACCGCCACGGCGGAATCTTGCATTTCGTATTGCGCCAGCTGCGTTCACGCGCCTGACCGCTGGCTCACGTGGAAGGGGCCCGGCGGTCGCGGTCAGGCTTCGCTGGCGATCGAGCCGGCCCCGAGCGCGGCCGCGCGGCGCAGCAGCGGCGCGGCCCGGTAGCGCTCCTCGCGGTGTTCGGCCCACAGGCCGTCGATCGTGTCGAGCACCAGGCTCGGGCCGATCACCTGCGACCAGGCCACCGGCCCGCGCGGGTGGTTGAGGCCGAGGGTCATGCCGGCGTCCACGTCGTCCGCAGACCCCACGCCCTCGCCGATCGCGAACGCGGCCTCGTTGACCAACTGGCAGACGATCCGGCGCAGCACGAGCCCCGGCGCGTCGCCGACCCACTCCGTGCGTAGCCCGAGCGCGGCGAGGAAGCGTTCGGTGGCCTCGGCGGTTGCCTGCGACGTGCCCGGCCCGCGGGTGGCCTCTGCGATCGTCGCCTCGTCCAGAGGCGGGCCGATCATGATGCCGCAGGCATCCGCGTTACCGCATTGCGCGGCGAGGCTCGCGGTGCGACAGGACACGAGCAGCGGTCCGTCGTCGGCGTCGATCTCGAGCCCGAGCGCCGCGGCGCGCTCGCGCAGCTCCGCCGGTGCGCCCACTAGCCGGATCGGCGGCGCGTCGGCGGCGAGCTCGATCGGGGCCGGGTCCTCGGGGCGGTGGGGGTCGCCGGTGTCATAGGCGTACCAGCCGCGGCCGGTCTTGCGCCCGAGCCGCCCGGCGGCCACCATTTGAGCCTGCAGCGGGCTCGGCTTCCAGCGCGGCTCGCCGAAGGACAGCGCGTCGAAGGACTTCGCCACCTCGAACCCGACGTCGATCCCCACCAGATCCATCAGCTCGAACGGGCCCATCCGAAAGCCGCCGCCGGTGCGGCAGATCCGGTCCACCTGCTCGGGTGAGGCCAGCCGCTCGGTCACGATCCGCAGCGCCTCCACGCCGAACGGGCGCCCGCAGCGGTTGACGAGAAAGCCCGGCCCGTCCGCGGCCTCTATGACGCGCTTGCCCATCGCCTCGCCGGTGGCGCGAGCCACCTGCAGAGCGCGCCCGCCGGTCTGGTCGGCCGCGATCACCTCGAGCAGCCCCATCAGCGGTGGGGGGTTGAAGAAGTGCATGCCCACCACGTTCTCCGGTCGCGCGGCGGCACCCGCGAGCGAGGTCACGGGGATCGACGACGTGTTGGTGGCGAGCACCGTGTCCGGTCCGCACATCTCCGACAGCCGCGCGAACAGCTCGCGCTTGAGCTCGGGCCGCTCGGGCGCCGCTTCGACCACCAGGTCACAACCCGCCAGCGCGCCGAGCTCGCCGGCCGGGGTGACCCGCTCGACCGCCGCCTCCGCGCCGCCGCGGTCGAGCTTGCCCTTGGCCTCGAGCTTGGCCAGGCCGCTGCGCAGGCCCTCCATCCCCGCATCCAGCGCCGAGGATTCGGGATCGTGCAGGACGGTGTCGACTCCGGCCGCGGCGGCCAGCTGCGCGATCCCCGCGCCCATCGTGCCCGCGCCCACCACACCGATCATCGAGGGCAGCGAGGCCCCTGTGGCACGCGAACGGTCCTTCACGTCATCGCGTTCACGCCGGTCATGGCGCGACCGATGATCAGCTTCTGGATCTGCGAGGTTCCCTCGTACAGGGTGGTGACCCTGGCGTCACGCAGGTAGCGTTCGACTGGATAGTCGTCCACGTACCCCGAGCCGCCGTGGACCTGGATCGCCGTGTTGGCCGAGCGGATCGCGGCCTCGGTGGCGAACAGCTTTGCCACCGAGGTCTCGAGCGTGTTCGGCTGCTCGGTGTCCTTCAGCCACGCGGCCTTCCAGACCAGTGACCGGGCGGCCTCCGCGTCCACGACCATGTCGGCGATCATCGCCTGCACGAGCTGGAAGGCGGCGATCGGGCGACCGAACTGCTCGCGCTCCTTTGCGTAGTCCACCGACGCGTTCACGCAGCCCTGGCAGATGCCCACCGCCCCCGCGGCGACGCTGAAGCGGCCCGAGTCGAGTGCCGTCATCGCCACCTTGAACCCGTCGCCGACCTCGCCCAGCAGCGCCGCGTCGTCGACCTCGACGCCGTCGAGCGACAGCTCGGCCGTGTCGGAGGCGTGCAGGCCGAGCTTGCCGTGGATCTCCGACGAGGAGAACCCATCGGCGTCGGTGGGCACGAGGAACGCGGCCAGTCCCCGGTGGCCCTGCTCGGGGTCGGTCTGGGCGAAGGTGAGTGCGAAGGCGGCGTGGTTGCCCAGCGAGATCCACTGCTTCTGGCCGGTGATCCGCCAGCCGCCGTCGATCTTCTCCGCGCGCGTTTTGAGGTTGGCGGCGTCGGACCCGGTGTCCGGCTCGGTCAGCCCGAAGCAGCCGAGCGCCTCTCCCGAGCACAGGCCTGGGATCCACGCCTGCTTCTGCTCCTCGGTTCCCCACTTCTCGATCGCCGAGCCGACCAGCGACGTGGTCACCGACACGACCGTGCGCGCCGAGGAGTCAGCGCGGCCCACCTCCTCCACGATCAGGCCATAGGTGCGGTAGTCGATTCCCCGACCGCCGTAGGCCTCGGGCAGGATCGGCCCCAGGAAGCCGATGTCCGCCAGCTTGGCCACCAGCTCGGTGTCGAAGTGGTGATTGCGGTCGTTCTCCTTCGCGCGCGGGACGATCTCGTTGTCGGCGAAGTCGCGCGCGGTCTCGCGGATAAGGCGCTGCTCGTCAGTCAGCTCGAAGTCGATCACCCGCGCAACACTATGCGGCCGGCGGGAAAGCTCAGCGCCCGACGATGGAGAACGGCACCACGGTTTCGCGCACGCCAGGCGCCGAACCCCGCCTCGTGGCGATGGTCGCCCGGTAGCGACCGGCAGCGAGCTTTCGCCGGCGCACGGTCCCGGAGAATCTGTGGCGAACCCGCCCCCGCCGCGGCCCCAGCCTGAGGGTTGCAACCCGCTTCACGCGCGCACAGAACGGTGGCGGCGGGCCTGTGCGCTCGCAGGGGTCGCCCATCCCTTCGATTCGCTCGATCAGGATGGATACCCGGGCCGGGCGGCTCAACCGAAAGCGCAAGAGCGTCCCACCGGCGGCCTTCAGTGAGTTCTTGCCGCGCCGCGCCTTTCGCCCCGCGCGGAACCGTTTCGGGACCACGTCGAAGCGCTCGGTGACCGAGTCGACCTGCACGGGAAAGGACGAGATCCGGATTCCCCGTCGGTGCGAGTGCCAGACGAGCGTCGAGCCGTCGAAGTCGAGCCCTGCGGTGCCGTAGCCGGGATCGTCGTGATCGAAGACCTGGAGCGTACGGCCCGCCAGGTCGACCACCGCGAACTCCGCGTCTCGGCCCTGGGGGTAGCGCTTCAGGGCGACCATGTCGCCCGCGAGCGCGACCTCACCGCCGACGCGATCCGCGAGCGCGTGTGGCCACGGCTCCGAGGGCGAGAACCAGCTGGCCCGCGCGAGCGCGCCGCCCACGTTGTAGGCGATTGCGACCTTGCCGTCCGGGGCGAGGTCGAAGCGGTAGTAGATGAAGTCGCTCGGGGGCAGGAGCTTCTCGACGTCGACGCGGTAGGCCACCTCGGCCGCGTACCGGTCGTAGACCACAAGCTCCGGCTTCTGGGAGAAGACCGGCTCTCGCCACGCGGCGTAGCGGCCCGCGACGCGGATGTCCGATACCGCGCCGCTGACCCCCTGGGTTTCGCCCGTGCGCAGATCGCGCACGCCTCCCGAGGAGGCGCCGCACAACGCCGCGAAGGCGAGCAGGTCCCCATGGAGGTCGAGGCTGGCGTGGTTGCAGTCGTCGGCAATCGAGCTGGTTCCGCTCGGCTCGAGCAGCAGCGTGCGCTGACCGTCTCGGATCGGATAGTGGACGGCAATCCGGTCACCGGACGCGGCGAGGTCGATCCGGTGAAAGGCTGGGTCCCATCCGAGCTCTCCATCGGGGTCTGAGATCAAGGTCTCCGCGGTTCCGTCGAGCGTCCCCGTCTTCAGGGCCACCCCGGAGACGGCCGGAGGCGGCGACACTCCAGTGAGCCAGACGGCGCGGGTTCCTGCAAGGAGCGGACCGCGGCTGGGGTACGCATCGGGGAAGGTCGCCGGCGGCGCCGCGCTGGTCGGAGCTGCGGCAAGCCCGCAGATCGCCGCGGCCAGAACCAGCTCTCGTAAGCGGCCCCTGCCCATGGGTACAAGGTGACGTGTCGACTGCCTGGCGTCAAACCGGTGCGGTGGGGTGCAACCCGCTCCCCCGCGGTACACCTAGACTTCGGCGATGGACGAGTTCGGCCTGTTCATCTTCGGTGCCCTCGTGGTGATGGTGCTGATCTTCCTCGCCATCGGAAAGTGGTACCCGGGCTCTGGCGTCGAGCAGATCGACTGGAAGCCGACCCGCTCGATCGAGGACGAGGTGCAGCTCGAGCTGGACGACGTGGACCAGATGCTCGAGGCCCAGAACGAGCGTCGGCGGGCCTCGGGCCGCAAGGAGCTGACCGAAGACGGGATCAGGGCTGAGGTGGCCGAAGACGAGCGCTGGCGCCGGAACCAGGCCGAGCGCTACGAATCCGGAGTGAGCTCCGACGAGGACATCGGCGCCTAGAGCCTGTGGCGCGAGCTCTCGTCGTGGGGTGTGGCTGTCGGGGTCGCGCCCTCGGCACTGCGCTGGCCGCCGAGGGTCACGAGGTGCGCGGCACCAGCCGAACGGCACGGGGCTGCGAGGCGATCGAAGCGGCCGGGCTCGAGGCGGTTCAGGCCGACCCCGACCGGCTCGGCACGGTGCTCGGAGCGCTCGAGGGCGTGAGCGTGGTCTGCTGGCTGATGGGCTCGGCGGATGGGCAGGGAGCCGCCGACGTCCACGGCCCGCGGTGGCGGGCGATGCTGGAGCGGCTCGTGGACACGCCGGTGCGGGGCGTCGTCTACGAAGCTACGGGGGCCGCCGCTCCCGAGCTGCTCGAGGAAGGCGCGGCCCACGCGCGCGCGGCTGCGAATACCTTCCAGATGCCCGTCGAGGTGGTGGAGGCCGACCCCGCGGACCACGCGGCCTGGCTGGCTGCGATCCTCGCAGCGGTCAGGGTCATTTTGGGCGCGTAGATTTTCGGGGGCCACCCGTCTCTCTCGAGAGGGATCTCGGCCCTGATAGGTTCAATCCCTACCGACTTTTGAGGAATTGAGGAGGCTCAGATGGCCGAATATGCGAAGGACGTACTGGTCGACACCCAGTGGGTGGAGGACCACCTGGACGACGATTCGATCCGGATCGTCGAGGTCGACGAGAACCCGGCGCTCTACGCCGAGGCCCACATACCGGGGGCGATCGGCTTCGACTGGAAGACCGACCTGCAGGACCAGGTCAAGCGCGACTTCCTGGGAGCCGAGGACTTCGGCGACCTGTTCGGCAAGGCAGGGATATCGAACGAGCACACCGTGGTGCTTTACGGCGATCGCAACAACTGGTTCGCGGCCTACACCTACTGGTATCTGAAGTACTACGGCCACGCCGCGGTGAAGCTGGTCAACGGCCCCCGCGAGAAGTGGATCTCAGAGGGGCGGTCGGTTACGACCGACGTGCCCAGCTACGATGCTGTGACCTTCGAGGCCCAGCCCGGCGACGACTCGATTCGGGCCCTGCGCGACGAGGTGATGTCCTCGCTTGACTCCGACGTCAAGCTGATCGACGTCCGCTCCCCGCAGGAGTACTCCGGCGAGACGATCGCGATGGCGGGCTATGAGCAGGAGGGCGCCCAGCGCGGCGGTCACATCCCGGGCGCGGCGTCGGTTCCGTGGGCCCAGGCGGTGCAGGAGGACGGCACGTTCAAGCCGGCCGACGAGCTGCGCGAGCTGTACGGCTCCAAGGGCGTGAGCGAGGGCTCCGACGTGATCGCCTACTGCCGTATCGGCGAGCGCTCCGCGCACACCTGGTTCGTGCTGCACGAGCTGCTCGGCCAGGACAGCGTGAAGAACTACGACGGCTCGTGGACCGAGTGGGGCAACCTGGTGGGTGTGCCGGTGGCGAAGGGCGCTTAGCGAGCGGGACCCGGCAGCAGGGGGTCCAGGCGCCCGAGCAGGTGCTCGACGATGCGGGCGGTGGCCCCCCAGACGAAGTGGCCGTCGACGGTGTAGGTCGGCGTCTTGAACGGCACTCCGCGGCGAAGCAGTCGCTTGGCCTCGAAGCCCTGGATCAGGGAGGGCAGCGGCAGCTCGAGCAGTTGCTCGACCTCTGACTCCTGCAACACCCAGCCATAGCCGTCGGCGACCGTTCCCACAAAGGGAAAGATCCGGTAGCCGGTCACGAAGGTGCCGACGGGTGGCAGCGCGCCCAGCAGTTCCACGTGGTCGGGGTCGAGCCCGATCTCCTCATGAGCCTCGCGCAGCGCCGTGGCGCGCAGGTCCTCGTCGGGGTAGTCCTGGCGCCCGCCGGGAAACGAGATCTCACCGGCGTGGCGGCGCAGGTCGCCGCGGCGTTCGGTGAATACCGCCACGAGGTCGCCCGCGCGCTCGAATAGCGCCACCAGCACGGCGGCGTCGGTCTTGCCGGGCGCGTCCATCGCCGCCGCCTCCTCGGGGGAGAGCAGCAGTGAGGTGAGCGCTGCGGCGGACGGCATCGCGCCCATTATCGGCGCCAGCGAGCAGCGCAGCTTTCCCTCATCGCTACACCAACTCGACCTTCTCCTCGAACATCACCTCGCCCTCGAGCGTGCGGTGCACCGGACACTTGGTCACGATCTGCATCAGCTTCTCGCGCTGCTCTGAGGACAGCTCCTTGGACAGCTCCACGATCATCGTGAACTTCGTCGGGGAGCCACGCTGCGCCGGCTCGTAGACGACGTCGACAGACACGTCGCCCACGTCCCAGCCCTTGCGGTTGGCGTACATCTCCATCGTGATCGCGCTGCAGGACGCGAGGCTCGCGGCCAGCAGCTGTTGTGGGCTCGGGCCCTCGTCGGTGCCGCCCATCTCCTCGGGCTCGTCGGCGACCAGCTCGAAGTCCCCGATCTCGATCTCCTGCTTAAGAGCACTGCCGTTGCGTCGCGCCGTGGCTCTCATGGCCATCTGCTCAGCCCCTTCCTCCGAATAGCTCCGGGTCGTCCTCGTCTGCGAAGCGGGCCATGGCGTAGATCACGTCGGAGACCCTGTTCAGGTAGACGAGCACCGTGTCGTCGGCCAGCTCGCCGCCGTCGTTCAGCGCGCTCACCCTGCGCTCTGCCCGGCGCACGGCGGCGCGCGCCACGTCCAGACGCGCGGACAGTTCCGTGCCGCCGGGGATCACGAACTTGGGCGGCAGGTCGACGCGCTCCATGTAGCGGTCGATGTCGGCCTCGACGCGCTCGACCATCGCCGTGGTCACCTTCGAGACCCCCTCCTGGAGGCGCTCTGCGGCCTCGGGGGCGGTGGCGAGCTCCGCGCCGGCCACGAACAGCTCGCCCTGGAGGCGCAGCACGTCCGCGTAGATCTCGCCGTCGCGCTCGGCTGCCGCACGGCAGAGGCCCAGGGCCGACGCCGCCTCGTCCACCGAGCCGTACGCCTCCGGGCGCCCTGAGGCCTTGCCCACGCGGC
>JBBSLY010000045.1:0-8929 GCA_038233455.1 Solirubrobacterales bacterium
GCCGCAGCCCCGCGCGGCCCGCGTTCTCACACGGGACCATCACGGTCATGTCGTTGTGCAGGATCTGGATGGTCAGGTACTCGCGCTTCTCGCCCAGGACCTCCTTCTGCTCCTTCTTGGAAACCTTGCCGGCCCCGTGATGTGGGTAGACCACGTGGTCTCCGATCTCGTACTCGATGTGGGGCATCTCCCGAGTGATCTCGAGGTGCTCGATGTCGTGCTCCAGCGCCGTCTCGGAAATGACGTCCCTCCTAGGGTCGTTGAGGCCGCGGGCGTCGCTGCCCGCGGGTCCTATGGTCAGGTTTGCAGATACCGGTCCACGAGGTTGATCTCCTGAAGCCTGCGCAGGCCCTCGCGGATGTCCTTCGCTCGCATGTCTCCCACGCCTTCGACCGCCTCCAGCTCGCCGTCGCTGGCGGCCAGGATCTCGTCGAGGCCCTCGAACTCGCCCACGATCCCGGCCACGACCGGCTTGGGCAGCCGTGGGATGCGCCCGAGGACGCGGTGCCCGCGCGGGGAGGCCGGGTGGTCGAGGGTGTTGAGCTTTCTGTCGTGGCCGAGCAGCTCGGCCAGCGTGCCGAAGTCGAGCAGATCCTGGTGGGGAAACCGCGCGAGGGAGTCGAGCACGCTCGCGACGCTCTCTTCGCCGGCCTCGGAGATGTAGTCGCGCACGAGCGCGCCCTTGTCGGCTGCGACGCCGACCATCGTCTCCTCGAGCTGCATCTCGATCAGGCGGCCCTCCGCGCCCAGCTCGACGATGTAGCGCTCGATCTCCATCGCCATCCTCGCTACCAGCTCGGAGCGCTGGAGCACGGTGAGCACATCGTGCATCGCGACCCCGCCCTCGAACTCGAGCGCCGTGAGCCGGGTGGAGACCTGGTCCAGGCGGCTGCGGTACTTGTCGAGGGTTGCCAGCGCCTGGTTGGCCTTGGCCAGGACCACCGTGATGTCCTCGAGGATGTACTTCGCGCCGTCGAGGTACAGCGAAACCACGCTGCGGGCCTGCGAGACGGCTATCACCAGCGCGTCGGTCTGCTTGGAGACGCGCTCGGCCGTGCGGTGGCGGGTCCCGGTCTCCAGCGAGAGGATCGTGGGGTCGGGCATCAGCTGGACGTTGGCCCAGCCGAGCTTCGTGCCGTTGGAGGAGAGCACGATCGCGCCGTCCATCTTGGCCAGCTGGAAGAGCAGGGCGGGGGTGTAGTCGACGTCGAGCTTGAGGCCGCCGGAGTAGAGAAAGGAAAGGTCCTCGCCCTCGCCGATGCAGATCAGCGCGCCGGTGCGCGCCTGGACGATCGCGTCGACGCCCTCGCGGACGGCGGTGCCGGGCGCGATCATCTCGAGGGCCCTTACGAGGCGGGGTTCCTGGCGAGCTTCCAGCTCAGTGACGTCATCCCCCGCGTAGGCCATCGAAAGGGCATTGTACGGCACCAACGCGAAAAATGCCCTCAGATTTGGCTTTGCGATGGGAAAAGGCGCGGGGCCGGGGGCGAATTTTGCGCGCCGCTCCCTTCACAGGGCATGGATCCCCACGCGGAGGAGGGCTACGATGCAGACCGTGACAGTCGCCGAGCGGATGACCGCGGAGCAGTACCTGGCGCTGGAGCCGACGCCGGGGGACCCGCCGCGGTCCGAGCTGATCGACGGTGAGGTCGTCGTGAACTCGCCGAGGTGGCGCCACCAGAAGCTGACCGGCAAGCTGTTCGTTGCGCTGACGGAATGGGCGCGGGCACAGCCGCGCCGCGGCCAGGCGAGCTTGACGGTTGACGTCTTGCTCGACGATCGCAACGTCTTCGAGCCCGACATCCTCTGGTATGCCGAGGGTCACGTGCCCGGTGACGACCTCGAACCACCGGCGCCGATTCCAGGCCTCGCCGTCGAGGTCCGCTCCCCCTCCACGTGGCGGTACGACATCGGCGCGAAGAAGTCGGGCTACGAACGCCGCGGCCTACCAGAGCTGTGGCTCGTCGACACCGCCGCCGACGAGGTGCTCGCATTCAGACGCTCCGCGCCGGGCGTGGCGAGCTTCGATGTCGCGCTCGAGCTCGCGCGCGACGATGTGCTCGAGTCGCTGCTGCTGCCGGGGTTCTCGCTGGCGGTCGGCGAGCTGTTCGGCGAGGGTTGACACCGCCAGGCCACACTCGGGATTGAGCGTTCGCCCTCGGGAATATGGCCCGTCGGGGGGCAGAAGCCGAGCCTCGCTCAGGCCGCGCGCACGCCATCACGTTCCGGCGCCCCCAGCCCCGCGCGCAGCGCGCTGCGCAGATCCGGGAGGCGCTCGCCGGGGCACAGCACCCCCCCGAGGCCGAACTTGGCCGCCTCGGCCAGCCGGCGGTCCGGGTGGGCGGCGTGGCGCAGCTCGCCGGTGAGCCCCAGCTCGCCGAATGCCGCCAGCGGGCGCGTGCCGTCGCCGAGCGCGACCCCGCGCACCGCCGAGGCGACCGCCAGCGCCACCGCCAGGTCGGCGCCGGGCTCGTCTACGCGCACGCCACCTGCGAGGGAGACGAACACGTCCGCCGAGCCGACGGCGATCCCGGCATGACGAGCGAGCACCGCGAGCACCAGCGCCAGCCGGTTGCGGTCCACCCCATTTGCCATCCGCCGTGGCGGCACGAGCTCGGTGGGCGCCACCAGCGCCTGCACCTCCACCAGCAACGGCCGCGAGCCCTCCATCGCGCACAGCACCACCGACCCCGGCGCCTTTGTGGCCTCGGCCACGAACCGTGCCGAGGCGTCCTCGACCTCGACCAGGCCCTCGTCGCGCATCTCGAACACGCCCGCCTCGTTGGTTGATCCGAAGCGATTCTTCAGCGCACGCAGGGTGCGGTAGGTGCGCTCGCGCTCGCCCTCGAAGCTCAGCACGCAGTCCACCAGGTGCTCAAGCACCCGCGGGCCCGCCAGCGCGCCCTCCTTTGTCACGTGCCCGACCAGCACTACCGCCACCCCCAAGCCCTTGGCGACCGCCATCAGCCGGCCCGCCACCTCGCGCACCTGGGCCACCGACCCCGCAGCGCCGGTCAGCTCGGCGGCTGCCATCACCTGCACCGAGTCGATCACGCACACCTCGGGGCGCTCGGCCTCGATCGTCGCTACCACCGTGTCGAGGTCGGTTTCCGCCACGATCGGCACCGCCAGCGCGCCCGCGCCGAGTCGCTCGGCGCGCAGGCGCACCTGCGCCGCCGACTCCTCCCCCGACACGTAGAGCACCTTGTTGCCTGCTGCCGCGAGGTTTCCCAGCGCGCTCGCCGTGATCGTCGACTTGCCGATCCCCGGCGAGCCGCCCAGCAGGACCAGCGACCCGGGCACGAGGCCGCCGCCGAGCACCCGGTCGAGCTCGCCGATCCCGGTCGAGAGGCGAGCTACGTCGGGGGCGCGCACGTCGCGCAGGGCCACCGGCGTGAGCGCCCGGCCGGGGCGGGTGCGGGCGCCGATCCCGCCGCGGCTGCCACGGGAAGGGGGCTCGCGGCGTGCCTCCTCGACCAGCGTGTCCCACTCCCCGCAGCCCGGGCAGCGCCCGTGCCACTTCGCCGCCTCGTGGGCGCAGGCAGAGCAGACGAAGACGGTGGGTGAGCGGGCCATTCACCCAAGCTAAGGGCGAGGGTGGACGACATGCGCGCCACAGGTGCAGCGCTCCCCCAGCAGTTACACGGCGCCAGCGGTTCTGTCACGCAGCGTCGGCGGATGTGACACGGGCGCTGGCATATCCGCTCATGCAGGGACGACGTGCTCAACCGGATCGACCGGACGCTCGAGCGGATTGGACTGCCAGAGCTGTGGCTCGTCGACACCGCCGCCGACGAGGTGATCGCCTTCAGACGCTCAGCACCCCGCGCGCCGGGCGCCGCGGCGTCGAGGGCCTCACGCCCAGCGAGCGGCGGGTCGCGAGCCTCGCCGCCGAGGGGATGACAACCGCGACGTCGCCCAGACCCTGTTCGTGACCACCAAGACGGTCGAAATGCATCTGAGCCGCGCCTACGGAAAGCTCGGCATCGGCTCGCGCGGCGAGCTGGCGGCGCTTGCCCTGGGCGAGGGGAAAGCGGCGGCCGCCTAGGAGATGCAAGGGCCCGTGCAGCCCGTCCGGGCCGCGCGCTGGCATGCGCTCGGTGCCCGCACTTCGCGACCAGACGCTGCTCGATCTCCCGCTCGCCACCGCCGAGCTGCTCGCCGTCGACACAGAGACCAACGGCCGGGGCGGAGAGGATTGTGAGCTGACCGAGGTCGGCGCTGCGCTCGTGGGCGGCGGCGAGGTGCACGACACGTGGGAGTCGCTGGTGGCGGTGCGGCGCCCCCTCTCGCGCGGGATCGAGCGCTTCACCGGCATCACCCGGGCGATGCTGGACACCGCGCCGGCGCCGGCGCCGGTTCTGGAGGAGCTGGCACGGCTGCTCGAGGGGCGGGTGATGGTCGCCCACAACGCCTCCTTCGACCGGCGGGTGCTGCGTCAGGCGTTCGAGCGTGCCGGGCTGGACTGGCCCGCACCTCCCGTGCTGTGCACGGTTTCGCTGGCGCGCCGGTTCGCGCCGCTGGTGCGCCGCCGCGGCCTGGCGCCGCTGGCCGCCAGCCTCGGCATCGAGGTGGTGGAGGTCCACCGCGCCCTCGCCGATGCACTCACGTGCGCGCGGGTGCTGTGCGCCCTGTTCGGACGGCTGTGTGCCAGCGCCGCAACGGTCGGCGACGCCGTGGAGCTGCTCGAGCCACGCTCTCGGGCGAGGAAGCCCGGCCCGCATGCCCGCCGGAGGCCTCCCGGGGATAGACCGGACCTGTCGTCGCTGCCCTCGGACCCCGGCGTGTACATCTTCCGCGACGCCGCTGGACGGCCGCTGTACGTGGGGAAGTCGGTGTCGCTGCGCACCCGGGCGCGGGCGCACTTCTGCGCACCGGCAGGATGGACTGAGCGCGCCGAGGTGGTCGACTACCGCCCCACGAGCTCCGAGCTGGGCGCGCTGGTGCTGGAGAACCGGCTGATCAAGCGGTGGTGCCCGGCGGGCAACAAGGCTCTGAAGCGGACCGATCGCTGGGCTTACGTGCGGGCGCGCCTCGATGTCGAGTATCCGGTCCTCGAGGTGTCGGCCGAGCCGGCGAGCGGACATGCGGTGAGCATCGGCCCGCTGCGCGGTCGCGCGGGCGCGAGCGAGCTGGCCGACCACCTCACGTCGCTCTTTCGCCTGCGCCACTGCGGCCGGCGCCTGCACCGGCGCGAGCACCCCTCCATCTACGGGCAGATGGGCCGCTGCTGCTCGCCATGCCTGGGCGACCTCGATCCCAACGCCTACCGCCGCCAGCTCGACGCCGCGCTGGCGCTGTTCGACGCGCCGGGCGACGCCGCGCAGCGAATCCTCGGCCACCTGGACCGCGAGCTGGCCGACGCCAGCGGCCACCGGCGCTACGAGCGCGCGGCGGCCCTGCTGCGCCGGCGCGAGCGCCTGGCGGCGCTGCTCGAGCGCCTGTCGGGCGTGCTCGGCGCGGTGCAGGGCAGGCCGCGGCTGGTGCTCGCGCGCCACCCGACGAAGGAGCGCTACGACGCGCTCTGGATCATCGCCGGCCGGGTGGCCGACTGGGCGTCGCTTGAGGAGACGGGCGATCCGGCGCGGCGCACCGCCGCCGTGCTTGCAGCGCCGCTCGCGCGGGAGGTGGCGCCCGAGGAGGTGGATGAGGTGCGGATCGTGTCAGCTTGGCTGGCCGAGCACGAGCCTCTGGAGCTCGCGCTCGAGCCGGCGCCAAGCGACGCGGCGCTCGCGGACTTCATGGCGCGAACGAGGGGTAGAGCGCCGGGGGCGCGGGCGACGGACCCTCTCGCCCGCCCGCGCCCGCCGCGCGTTGAATCCCCTGCTCTTGTCGCACATGGCTGAGGCGATCGGAGTCCGCGCGATCTTCGCGGGCATCACGCTCCTCTCGGTCGAGCGGTCCGTGCTGGAGGCCGCGGCCGCACTGAGCTCATACGGGCTGCGCGCGCTCGACACCATTCACCTGGCCACAGCGCGCTCGCTGGGCGAGGACCTCGACTGTCTCATCGCCAACGACGAGCGGCTGCTGCGCGCGGCGGAGGCCGTCGGACTCGCTGCCGAGCGGCCCTGCTGACCCTCGCCCCCCCGCTAGCCCTCTGCCTGCACCGCCCGCTCGGCCGCCTCGAAGCCGGTCTTGGAGTGCGTCCCGTCGCAGAAGGGCTTGGTGGTCGAGCCGCCGCAGCGACACAGCGCCACCGGCTTACCGTCCTGGCCCGCGTCGAAGGCGGTGCCGTCGGCGTCGGTCAGGGTTATCGGGCCGGTGACCAGGTACGGGCCGTTCTCGCGCACCTTGATGCTCACGTCTGACATGGGGCTTCCTCTCTCGAAGGTCGATCTAAAAGAGCAGCGGGACTAACGGTCCGAGTCGCCGCCGTCGCCGTCGGGCGCGGGCGGGGCGTCAGGCACGTCGGGCAGCACGTCGGGATCGTCGGGCAGGTCGGAGCTGTCGTCGCCGGAATCCGAGTCCGAGCCGTCTGCCGGGCCCTCGCCGGTCTCGTCGGCCAGCTCGCCACCCTCGGCGCCCACGCCCACCTTCTCGCGCTTGCGCGCGGGCTTGGCGATCGTGATCTTGACCTCGTCCTCGTCGCCCTCGGGCGCCTTTTCCACCTCGATCGTCGAGCCGGCCGGCATGCTCTGCGCCAGCACTTCGTCGGCGAGGGGATCCTCGATGTAGCGCTGGATCGCGCGCCGCAGCGGGCGGGCGCCCATGGCGGGGTCCCAGCCCTTGTCGACCAGCACGTCGGCGGCGTCGTCTGAGAGGTTCATCGTCAGCTCACGCTCGGCCAGCGACTCGCGGATGCGCTTGAGCAGCAGCTCCACGATCTCGCGGATCTCGTCCTTGGCCAGCTTGTGGAAGACGATCACCTCGTCGATGCGGTTCAGGAACTCCGGGCGAAAGACCTTCTTCAACTCGCCCATGATGCCCTTCTTCATGTCGTCGTAGGTCACGCCCGTCTCGGCGTCGCCGACCGTGAAGCCCACGCCGGTGTTCTTGGCGATCTCGGACGCGCCCACGTTCGAGGTCATGATCACGATCGCGTTGCGGAAGTCGACCGTGCGCCCCTGCGAGTCGGTCAGGCGGCCGTCCTCGAGGATCTGCAGCAGGATGTTGAACACGTCGGGGTGGGCCTTCTCGATCTCGTCGAGCAGCAGCACGCTGTAGGGCTTGCGCCGCACGGCCTCGGTGAGCTGGCCGCCCTCGTCATAGCCCACGTAGCCGGGGGGCGAGCCCACCAGCCGCGACACGGAGTGCTTCTCCATGTACTCGGACATGTCGATGCGGACCATCGCCTCCTCGTCGCCGAAGAGGAACTCGGCCAACGTGCGGCCGAGCTCTGTCTTGCCGACGCCCGAGGGGCCGAGGAAGATGAACGAGCCGGTGGGACGCTTGGGATCCTTCAGGCCCGCGCGCGAGCGGCGAATGGCCTTCGAGACCGCCTCGATGGCGGCGTTCTGGCCGATCACCCGCTTGTGCAGCTCCTCCTCCATGCGCATCAGCTTCTGGGTCTCGGCCTCGGTGAGCTTGAACACGGGGATGCCGGTCCACCTCGAGACGATGTCGGCGATCTCCTCCTCGCCGATCTCCGGCCGCTCGCCGGACTCGCCCGAGCGCCACTGCTCCTCGAGGTCGCGCTTCTTGTTGGTCAGCTGGCGCTCTGTGTCGCGCAGGTTCGCGGCCTTCTCGAACTCCTGCGCCTCGATCGCCGCCTCCTTGTCGCGCCGCGTGGTCTCGATCTCCTCCTCGAGCTCGCGGTAGACGGGCGGGGCGGTCATCGACTTGATCCGCGCGCGCGAGGCGGCCTCGTCGATCAGGTCGATCGCCTTGTCGGGCAGGAAGCGGTCGGAGATGTAGCGGTCGGCGAGCTCGGCGGCGGCCTCCAGCGCCTCGTCGGTGATGCCCACGCGGTGGTGGGTCTCATAGCGCTCGCGCAGGCCCTTGAGGATCTGGACGGTCTCCTCGGTGGAGGGCTGGTCGACCTTGATCTGCTGGAAGCGGCGCTCGAGCGCCGAGTGGCGCTCGTGGTTCTTGGGGGACGCGTCGAGCGTGGTGGCGCCGAGCGTCTGCAGCTCCCCGCGCGCGAGGGCGGGCTTGAGGATGCTCGCGGCGTCGATGGCGCCCTCGGCGGCGCCGGCGCCGACGAGGTTGTGCAGCTCGTCGATGAAGGTGATGATCTCGCCTGCCGAGTCGGTGATCTCGGACAGGACCGCCTTGAGCCGCTCCTCGAACTCGCCGCGGTACTTCGCGCCGGCAACCATGGCGGAGAGGTCCAGCGACATCAGCCGCTTGCCCTTGAGGCTCTCCGGTACGTCTCCGGCGATGATCCGCTGGGCCAGGCCCTCGACGATGGCGGTCTTGCCGACGCCCGGCTCGCCGATCAGCACCGGGTTGTTCTTGGTCCGTCGGGAGAGCACCTGGACGACCCGGCGGATCTCGGTGTCGCGGCCGATCACCGGGTCCAGCTTGCCCTCGCGGGCCCGCGCGGTCCGGTCGCCGGCGTACTTCTCCAGCGTCTTGTACGTGGCCTCTGGATCGGGGCTGGTCACCCGGCGGTTGCCGCGGACCGTGCGGAAGGCGGCGGTCAGCGTGTCGGCAGTGGCACCGGCGTTTGCCAGCACCTTGGCTGCCTCTCCGCCGACCGAGGCCAACCCCACCAGCAGGTGCTCGGTGGAAACGTATTCATCGCCCAGCGCGCTGGCCTGCTCACCGGCGGCGTTGAGCACCCCCAGTAGATCCCGCGACGGCGCCGGCGCGGAGACCGTCGAGCCACTCGCGCTGGGCAGGCGGCCCACCGCGGCGCTCGCGGCTGCGCGTACCGCAGCCGGATCGGCACCCGCGGCTTGCAGGAGCGGTACGGCGATGCCGTCGGTCTGCTGGAGCAGAGCCTGCAGCAGATGGGCTGACTCCAGGGCGGGGTGGCCGCCGGAGA
>JBBSLY010000046.1:0-8651 GCA_038233455.1 Solirubrobacterales bacterium
CATCGAGCTGGTGGAGTCGGTGCCGTCGAGCGAGGCGGCGATGGACGCGCTCGACCGCCACTCCCCGCAGGTGATGATCGTGGACGTGCGCCTTCCGGGGCTCGACGGAATCTCCACCGTCAAGCGGATAGTCAGGCAGGCGCCGGACACCGGCGCCGTGGTCTTCTCCGCCTACGGCGACAAGCGGCTGCTCTCGGACGCGATCGCAGCGGGCGCGCGGGGCTACGTGATGAAGGGCTCTCCTCCCGAGGATCTGATCCGGGCGATCCGAACCGTCAACGCGGGCGACGCATTCGTCGATCCATCGCTGTCACCGGCGCTGGTGATGACCCAGGAGGTGGCTGACGCTCCGCTGTCAGAGCGTGAGCGCGAGATCCTGCAACTGCTGGCCGAGGGCCTGCACACCGACCAGGTGGCCGAGCGGATCGGCCTCTCGACCGAGACGGTGAAGGCGGATACGAAACGCGCGATCACAAAGCTCGAGGCCGACGGCCGGGTGCACGCGGTGGCCATCGCCCTGCGCCAGGCGTTGATCGAGTAGGAGCGACCGCTGGGTGTACTAGTAGCGGTCGCGGCGCGTCGCGGCGCCGTCGCGACCGCCGAACTCGAGCGCCAGCCCCACCACGAGCCCGACCACTCCGGCGATGATGAGGATGGTCCCGACGGTGGGTATGTCGATACCCGAGATGCTGCCGCTGACGGCATAGCGGAGGATCGCCCCCACTGCCGCGACGAAGATCGAGGCGCCGATGGTCACAATCGCAGTATATGCCCCGCTTCTGGATCTACATGCAGGTCGTGATCGTCATCTGCTGCATCGCGTCATTCGTGATCGCGCTGATCAAGCTGTGACGGGCGTTGAACCCGCGGATCAGGCGGCGAACAGCGTGAGATCAGGGACCCGCTCACCACGCAGCACGGCGCGATCGACCTCGACGCACGAGATCCGCCGCGACTCTGCCAGCACTCGCGCCTGGGGCTTGATCTGCGCGGCAGCCAGGACGCCCCGGCACGGCGGGCCGAAGGCGGGGTCGGCCGCGATCCGCTCGAGGTAGCGGGTGAGCTGCTCGACGGCGTCGATCGTGGCCACCCGCTTGATCTCGATCGCGACCCAGCCGTCGTCGGGTGTGCGGCACATCAGGTCGACCGGGCCGATGTCGGTCGGCCACTCGCGGCGCACCAGGCGAAAGCCCTCGCCGCAGTGGTGGGGAGCGTCGGCCAGCAGCTCCTGGAGCTCTGCCTCCACACCCTCCTTCTCCAGCGCCGCCGCCTCCCCCATGTCGTGCTCGACGTCTGAGAGCACCTCGGACACCGCGATCTCGAGGCGGTCCTCGGTCGCGCCGGCACGCTTGCGGACCACGATCAGCCCCGGCTCCTCCTCGATCACCGTGGGCGGCGTCATCCAGTTTTGGGGCTTGAATCCCCCGGTGTCGGCGTGCACCATCACCGAGCCGTCCGACTTGAGCATGAGCAGCCGAAGGGCCTCGGGCAGCACGGCGGTCAGACGGCCGGTGTAGCGGACCTGGCAGCGGGCGACGATCAGGCGCACGCGCGCGAGGGTAGAGCCCAGGGCCGACGGCGCGGGTGCTCCACCGCCTGCTATGACCCCGCCATGACCGACGACCGGGCAGTGCTCACCGAGCCCCGCGGCTCCACCCTCCTGATCACCCTCAACCGGCCCGACGCGCGCAACGCCGTGAACGCCGCGCTGGCGGCCGGGTTGGCCAGGGCGCTCGACCAGCTCGACGGCGACGACGACCTGCGGATCGGGGTCCTGACGGGTGCAGGCGGCGGGTTCTGTGCGGGCATGGACCTGAAGGCCTTCGTGCGCGGCGAGAGCCCGCACGTGGAGGGTCGCGGGTTCGCGGGCATCGTGGAGCGCCCGCCGCGCAAGCCGCTGATCGCCGCGATCGAGGGCTTCGCCGTGGCCGGCGGGCTCGAGGTCGCCCTGGCCTGCGACCTGCTCGTGGCCGCGCGGGGCGCCAAGCTCGGGATCCCCGAGGTCAAGCGCAGCCTGGTCGCGGCCGGCGGCGCGCTGCTTCGCCTGCCCGAGCGGATCCCCTACCACGTGGCGATGGAGCTGGCGCTCACGGGAGACCCGATCCTGGCGGAGCGCGGAGCCGAGCTGGGACTGGTCAACCGGCTGGCCGAGCCGGGAGGGGCCGTCGATGCCGCGCTCGAGCTGGCCGATGCCATTGCCGCCAACGGGCCGCTGGCGCTCGAAGCGTCCAAGCGGATCCTCGTCGAGTCAGCCGAATGGAGCGAGGAGGACGCTTGGCAGCTCCAGGGCGAGATCGCGGGCCCGGTGTTCGTGTCCGAGGACGCCCGCGAGGGCGCTACCGCCTTCTCCGAGAAGCGCGATCCGGTGTGGAAGGGGCGGTGACTCGGACCACCGCATCATGGACTGCCTTCGCGGACAGCTCCTGATCGCCGCGCCGCAGTTGGTCGACTACTTCCGGCGCACCGTGCTGCTTGTCCTCGAGCACAGCAACGAGGGCGCCATGGGGCTGGTGCTCAACCGCCCAACCGAAACCGAGGTGGCGGATGCGGTGCCCGCCCTGGCCGACCTGACCGGTCATGGCGAGGTGGTGCATGCGGGCGGACCGGTGGAGCCAGGCGCGGTGCTGGCCTTGGGCGACTTCGAAAACCCCGGGGAGGCCGGAACGCCCGTGGCCGGGTCACTGGGCCTGCTCGACCCGGACCATCCCGACCCCGACCTGCGCCGGCTCCGGGTATTCGCCGGGTACGCGGGTTGGGCGCCGGGCCAGTTGGACGCCGAGGTATCCGACGATGCCTGGCTGACCGCCCCGGCGGACCCAGATGACCCCTTCCTCGAAGGGGACCTATGGCCGGTGGTTCTGCAGCGGATGGGCGGGGCCTACGCGCTCATGGCGAGCATGCCCGCGGATCCAACCCTCAACTAGGTCAAGGTCCGGAGAATCTCCGGTGCTAGGTAGACGTGCCTGCGCGCAGGGCGCGGGAGCGGTCGGCCACCGGCTGCAGGAAGTCGGGGAGCGGGCGGACACGGCCGCGTCCGGTCTCGCGCTCCCATACCTGCTCGAGCTGGGCCAGGTGCTCGTCCATCACTTCGTCGACGGCGGCGAAATCCGCCACCCGGATCGCTGCGAGCGTTCGCTCATGGACCTCGATGGTCCAGCCGGGCACGGTCTCCCCGTGGACCGCCATGTCGCGGGCGATCTCGAGACGCCGGAAGAGCGAGCGCATCAGCGAGACCACCGTCGAGTTCCCGGTGGCGCGAGCGATCGTCAGGTGAAACTTCAGGTCGAGCTGCAGGAACAGGTCCTCGTGGCGGAGGAAGTCGCCGCCACGGGCGAGGCCGCGCTGGCGGTCGATGGTGGCCTGCATGGCGGCGAAGTCGCCCTCGGAACCGTGCACTGCCGCGAGTTGGGCGACGCGCGGCTCGAGCAGGCGGCGGGCTTCCAGCACCCCGGCCACCTCTCCCACGCGGATCTCGAAGCGGGTGCGCAACAGATCACGCGGCACCAGCTCAGTGCGCACGAACGCCCCGCCCGACTGGCCGCGGCGCACCTCGAGCACGCCCGCCTCGGTGAGCGTGCGGATGGCCTCGCGTACGGTGGGGCGGCTGATCTGCATCTGCGCGGCCAGCTCGCGCTCGGCCGGCAGCCGGTCCCCCAGGTGAAGCTCACCGTGCTTGACCTTCTCGGCGATCTGCACGACCGCCTCCTCGAAGGTCCTGAGGGTCGCGACCGGCTCAAAGGCGGCACTCACGCAGCCCGCGCGCCGGAGCCGTTGGAGGCACCTGCCGCGACGGGAAGCTCGGCGGCCGCCGCGGCGGCCATACGTGCGCCGGCCAGACGCCGCGCGGCCTCCAGTGGCGTGATGCCCGCCTCCGCCGCATCGTCGAGCACGCGCTCGACCTGGCGCTCGGCCCGGTCGAGCGCGGCCACCAGCCCGTCGCATCCGCGCCGCTCCCACTCCGCCGCGACGTGCACGAGACCTCCGCAGTTGGCCAGGAAGTCGGGCACGTAGAGCACGCCGCGATCCGCGAGGAGATCCGCCGTGGCGACACCGGCCAGCGGGTTGTTGGCCGCGCCGCACACCACCCGGCAGTCCAGCGCCGCGGCCACCTGGTCGTCCACCAGTCCGCCGAGTGCGCAGGGTGCGAATACGTCGAGAGGGGCGCGCAGTACCGCCGCGGCCGATGGGGCGACCTCCGCTCCGGCCGCCCGTGCGCGGACGCGCCGGTCTCCCACCACGTCGTAGGCGAGCACCCGCGCGCCGGCGTCGAGCAGCAGGTCGGCCAGCACCGAGCCGACCTTGCCGAGGCCGATTACGCCTACGCGGCAGCCTTCGAGCCCACGGCCGCCGGGCGCCGCACCGGCAGCGTTGTGGGCCAGGGACACCCGGATGGCCCGGAAAACCGTTTCGGCAGTGGCCGGCGAGGGATCGCCGAGACCTCCCGCAGACGGCGCTCGGCCGACCACGAAGCTGGTGCCCCGTGCGATCGACTCCATGTCGTCGGTGCAGGTGCCGACGTCCTCGGCGGTCACGTAGGCCCCGCCGAGCTCGTCGATCATCTCTCCGGCCGCCTCGAGCCGCGCCGCGCGCAGCGCCGAGCCGGAGGGCATGAGACCGTCGTCGAGGATCACCGCCTTGCCGCCACCGAGGTCGAGCCCCGCGGCCGCCGCCTTCAGGGTCATCGTCGAGGAGAGCGCCATCACGTCGTCCAGCGCCTCGTGAAGCCCGCCCTCGTAGGTGCGAAGCCTGAGCCCGCCGAGCGCCGGCCCGAGGACCGTCGAGTGAACGGCCACGATCAGCCGCAGGCCCGTGCCGTGGTCCTGGCGGATCTCTATTCGCTCGTGACCCCTTGTGGTCATGCAAACTAACCATACGCCTAGACGCAAGCCTGTGCTGCAACACGGACGTATTGGAGAACTGCCGCCGTGATTGGTACTGTGACCTATCCATTCAGTGCCAGCCGGGAGACCGAGGGAGGTCCTCTTGTCGCGGACGACCATGCAACGACGCCCGACCCGCGCGACCCGCGACCGTGGGGCTCGCCGTGCCCCGGCGCGGCCAGGTCCCGTGCAGGTATCTCTGGCGGACCGCTACGCGCTCGAGCGCGGCCGCGTGTTCCTATCCGGTGTGCAGGCCCTCGTGCGCGTGCCACTGGACTCACACCGGGCCGACCGCCGCAACGGCCTGAACACCGCCACCTTCGTCTCCGGGTACCAGGGATCCCCGCTCGGTGGGCTCGACCTCGAGCTGACACGCAACGCGGAGATCTGCCGTGAACACCACCTCGTACACGTGCCGGGGCTCAACGAGGAGTCGGGCGCGACGGCCGCCTGGGGCAGCCAGCTGGCCTCCGCCCTGCCGGGGGCCCGCTACGACGGAGTGCTCGGCATCTGGTACGGCAAGGCACCGGGCCTCGACCGCGCGGCGGACTCCCTGCGTCACGGAAACCACGCCGGCGTGGGCCGCGCCGGCGGCGGGCTCGCGCTCGTGGGGGACGACCCTGCCTGCAAGTCCTCGACGCTACCGAGCGCGTCGGAGGCGATGCTCGCGAGCCTCGGGATGCCCGTCTTCTTTCCCGGCAGCGTCCAAGAAGTCCTCGACCTCGGACTGCACGCGGTCGCATGCTCGCGGGCGTCGGGGCTGTGGTCGGCCATCAAGGTCGTGACCCCTGTCGCCGACGCCACGGCGTCGGCCGAGGTCGGGCCGGAACGGGTCGTGCCCGTCGCCCCGGCGATGGCCGAGCACTACGCGCATGAGCCCAGCGCGCACTTCCTCGCGCCGCACTCGCCGCAGCTCGAGCGCAGCCTCATCGGGACCCGGATCGATCTCGCGCTGGCCTATGCGCGCGTGAACGACGTGAATCGCATCTATGGGGCCGACGACGCCTGGCTCGGCATCGTCGCCGCCGGCACCAGCCACACCCACCTTCGCCAGGCGCTCGCCGAGATGGGGTGCGACGACCGCGTACTCGCCCGGGCGGGCGTGCGAATCCTGCACCTCGGGATGATCTGGCCGCTCGAGCCCGAGATCGCCCGCACCTTCACAACCGGCCTCGAAGAGGTGCTCGTGGTCGAGGAGAAGCGCCCGTTCGTGGAGAGCCAGCTCAAGGAGCTGCTCTACGGAGCCTCAGACGCTCCCCACATCGTCGGCAAGCGCGACGAGACCGGCGCCGCGCTGCTGCGGCCCGAGCTGGACCTCGACGTGGACCGGATCGCCCGCGCAGTCGCGACGCGCCTGTCGCGCCGCGTCTCACTCGACTCGGTGGAGGCCCGCATGCGCGCGCTCGACGCCTCCCGCGCCGGCCCGCGCGTGCTGCCCATGGCCGCTGGCGGCGCGCCTGCCCCGCGCGCCCCGTTCTTCTGCTCGGGCTGCCCGCACAACAGCTCCACACCCGCGCCCGACGGCGAGCTGGTGGGCGCGGGGATCGGCTGCCACACGATGGTGCTGCTGAGCCCCGAGGGCCGCGGCGCCATCACGGGCGTGACGCAGATGGGCGGAGAGGGCGCCCAGTGGATCGGCATGGCGCCCTTCACCGACGTCGACCACTTCACCCAGAACATGGGCGACGGAACCTTTTTCCACTCCGGTTCCCTGGCCATTCGAGCCGCGGTGGCCGCGAGCGCCAACGTGACCTACAAGCTGCTGGCCAACGGCGCCGTGGCGATGACCGGCGGCCAGGATCTGGAGGGTGGCATGGCCGTCCCCGAGCTGACCCGCCTGCTCGAGCTGGAGGGCGTCAGGCGGATCATCGTGACCACCGAGGACATCGGACGCTACCGCGGCGTCTGGCTGGCTAAGTGTGCCGAGCTGCGCGAGCGCGGCGATCTGGCCGCGGCCCAGGCCGAGCTTGCAGCCGTGAAGGGGGTCACGGTGCTGATTCACGACCAGGCATGCGCGGCCGAGCTGCGCCGGGCGCGCAAGCGCGGCAAGGCGCCGACTCCCCCGGACCGGGTGGTGATCAACGAGCGCGTGTGCGAGGGCTGCGGCGACTGCGGCGAGAAGTCGAGTTGCCTCTCCGTTCAGCCGGTCGAGACCGAGTACGGGCGCAAGACACAGATCCACCAGTCCAGCTGCAACCACGACCGCACCTGCATGGAAGGCGACTGCCCGGCCTTCCTGACCGTGGTGCCGGCCGGCGGCGAGCGAACCACCCCGGCGCCGCCGGCGGACATGCCCGAGCCGCGGCTTCCCTCGGCAGCCGAATGGACCGTGCGCATGGCGGGTATCGGCGGCACCGGTGTGGTCACGCTGAGCCAGGTTACGGGGATGGCCGCGATGCTGGACGGCCTGCACGTAGCCGGGCTCGACCAGACCGGCCTGTCCCAGAAGGGCGGCCCGGTGGTCTCCGACCTGCGCATCGGGCGCGAGGCCCTGCCCGGCACCGGCCGCATCTCCGCGGGCGGCTGCGACCTGCTGCTGGCCCTCGACGCCCTCGGCGCGTCGACCCCCGAGAACCTGGCCGCGTGCTCGCCGGAGCGCACCGCGGCCGTGGTCTCCACGAGCGCAGTGCCCACCGGCAAGGCCGTGATCGACCCGAGCGAGGGGCCGCTCGAGCTGTCGGCACAGATCGGCGCGATCGATCGGGTCACACGACCGCACGCCCGAGTGCTGCTCGACGCCCAGGGTCTGTCCGAACGGCTCTTCGGCGATCACATGCCGGCCAACATGATCGCGTTCGGTGCGGCGTGGCAACAGGGGCTCATCCCCCTCACCGCGGCGGCGATCGATCGCGCTCTCGAGCTGAACGGATCGGGCCTCGAGCAAAACCGCGCGGCCTTCGCCTGGGGGCGCGCCTGCGTTTGTGCGGTAGCGGCGGTCGAGGCCGCCACGCGTCCCGCCGCCCCGGCGCCCCCCGCTGCTCCGGACTGGGCCGCAGAGCTGGCCACCGAGACCGCCGGCGGACGCCGGGAGCTCGAGCGGCTGCTCGAGGTGCGCCTGCCTGAGCTGGCCGCCTTCGGCGGGCGGCGCCTGGCCCGCCGCTACGCCGAGACGGTGGCGGTCGTACGCGCCGCCGAGGACGAGCGCACGCCGGGCAAGACCGGGCTCGCTGAGAGCGTGGCCCGCGGCCTGCACAAGCTCACCGCCTACAAGGATGAGTACGAGGTCGCTCGCCTGCACCTCGACACCGCCGAGCGGGCCCGGATCGAGGGCGAGGTTGGCGGCGTGGCCGGCACCACCTACCACCTCCACCCGCCAATGCTGCGGGCGCTCGGCATGAAGCGAAAGCTGCGCCTCGGCGGCTGGTTCACCCCCGGCCTGCAAATGCTCAAGGCGGGCCGGCGGCTACGCGGCACCCCGCTCGATCCCTTCGGCTACAGCCACCTGCGCCGGGTCGAGCGCCGGCTGCCCGACGAGTACCGCGCACATGTGGCGGCGGCGCTGGAAGCGCTCTCCGCCGACACACACGCGACCTGCCTGGAGCTGACCGAGCTCCCCGAGCTGGTGCGCGGGTACGAGGAGATCAAGCTGCGCGGCGTGGAGCGTTTCTCAGAGCGCGGCGACGAGCTGCGCGCCGAGCTCGAACGCTCGCAGAGTCAGGCCGAGGTCAGGCCGACCGGGCAGGAGACGCCCGTCCCGCCAAGCCCGCAGTAGCCCCCCGGGTTCTTCGCGAGGTACTGCTGGTGGTAGTCCTCGGCGTAGTAGAACTCGCC
>JBBSLY010000047.1:0-8636 GCA_038233455.1 Solirubrobacterales bacterium
CACCAGGTTCGGCGCGATCAGCTTCAGCCGGCCGAGCGCGGCGAGCCCGAACTCGTCGAGCTGCTTGGCCTCGAACACGCCCTCGGAGGCGATCTCCTGGACCTTGCCGCGGATCCTGCGCGCAGCACGCGGCGAGGATCGAAGCTTAGCCTCGCGGCGCAGCGCCCTGTCCAGGCCCTCGCGCGCCTGGATGAGGGCACCGGCATCGGCCTCTGAGAGCTCCCGCGGGGGCTCAGGATCGCCGCCTCCGTCGCAGGCGCCAAGGGCGAGCGCCGCGATCGCTACCGCCAGGCCCGCGAGGGCCCTCCTCACCCGCGTGGACATGGCGTCAGGCTGCGCCGGCCGCTCGTCGCGCCAGCTCCACCAGCGTCCGCACCCCAAAGCCCGAGGCGCCGCTGCCCACATACGGGCGCCCGAGCCCCCACGCGGTGCCGGCGATGTCGACGTGCACCCACGGCACCTCGCCCACGAAGTTGCGCAGGAACTCGGCGGCGGTGATCGAGGAGGCCTTGCGGCCCTCCGGCGCGTTGTCGAGGTCGGCGTACTTGCCCTTCACCAGCTCGGCGTACTCGGGGTGCAGCGGCAGCCGCCAGCCCAGCTCGCCGGTGGCCGTGCACGCCGCCTCGACCTCGCCGGCCCAGTCGTCGTCGTTTGAGAACAGGCCGGCGTGGGTCGAGCCGAGCGCCACGATGATCGCGCCGGTGAGCGTCGCCAGGTTCACGATCCGCTCGACGCCCTGCTCCACGGCGTACGCCAGCGAGTCGGCCAGGATCAGCCTGCCCTCGGCGTCGGTGTTGTTGATCTCGATCGTCTTGCCGTTGAGCGCGGTGACGATGTCTCCGGGCTTGACCGCGTGCCCGCTCGGCATGTTCTCGGTGGCCGGCACCAGCGCGGTGATGGTCACGGGCAGCCCGAGGGCGGCGATCGCGTCCATCGCCTCCAGCACGGCGGCGCCGCCCGACATGTCGAACTTCATCTCGCTCATCTTCGCCCCGGGCTTGAGCGAGATGCCGCCGGTGTCGAAGGTCACGGCCTTGCCGACGAAGCCCAGGTGTGGGCCGCTCTGCCCGCCGGTGTAGCGCAGCACGATCAGACGCGGCTCGTTGTCGGTCCCCCGGGCGACGGCCTCGAAGGCGCCCATGCCACGAGCGACGATGGCCTCGCGGTCGAGGAGCTCCAGCTCGAGCTGGTCGTGCTGCGCGGCGATCTCCTGTGCGCGCCCTGCGAGGAACACCGGGTCTGCCACGTTGGAGGGCAGGTTCTGAAGCTCGCGGGCGGCGTTCTGAGAGACGGCGACGATCCGCCCCCGCTCGACCTCCTCCGCGTCCACGTCGGTGCCGCAGATCTCGAGCGACTCGAGCCGGTCCTTTCCGGCCTCGTCCTCGGAGTCCTCTGCGCCCTTGGACTTGAAGCGATCGAACGAGTACAGCTTGAGCAGCGTGCCCTCCACCAGGGCTCCGGCGCCGCCGTCGGGAGCGGCCCACGAGAGCGACTGCGAGCCCAGCTCCTTCGCTCGCCCGGCCACGGCGGACGCCGCCACGCGTGCCTTTTCGTGATCGAAGTCGTCGCGCTTGCCCAGTCCGGCGATCAGCACCCGCCGCCGCGCGCCACCCGGCCCGTCCTCGTGGGTCACCGCGACCTTCTTCAGGCCCGGCTTGGCCTCGCCGGACTCCACCAGCTCCTGGAGGGAGGCGTCGTCGAGCGCCTCGCCTTCGAACAGCCCGACGGCGCGGGTATCGGCTTCTGTGTCTGCGGGCGCGCCCTTACGCGCGCTTACCGTGACGTCGGACATCGCGCTCGGCAGTCTAGGGCTGCGCGCCCGACCGAGGCTCCCTCCGCTCGAGGCGGGGGCGGGGCGTCGGGCGCGAAACGGCTATACGTCGGTGGATCTAGGGGTCAGCGCGAACATCGCGGCCCTCCGACCCTCATCGCGGGGGCCAGCCTCTACGGGACCGGCGCTCAAGCCGGCCACGACCTCCGAGTTGAACGGCACGGTGCGGTCACGGCCCATCCGCTTGGCCGCGTACAGCGCCTGGTCGGCTGTGCCGAGCAGGCCGTCGGACTCCAGGCTGTCGTCCGGGAAGCTCGTGACCCCCACGCTGACGGTGATCGGCACCGGCTCGGCGGAGAAGCTCTCGCGCACGACCTCGCGCAGTCGCTCGCCGATCAGGTAGGCGTCCTCGCGGTCGGTCTCCGGCAGCACGACGGCGAACTCCTCGCCGCCCACGCGCGCCGCCGTGTCCATCCGGCGCGTGAGCGCGCTGAGCTCTTGGCCAAAGCGGCGCAGCACGCGGTCCCCCGCCTGGTGCCCGAGCCGGTCGTTGACGTTCTTGAAGTGGTCGAGGTCGATGATCAGCAGGCTGAGCGGAGCCCCGGAGCGCTGCGCGCGGTCCACCTCTGAATCCAGGAGCTCTTGGAAGCCGCGCCGGTTTCGCAGCTCGGTGAGCGGATCGGTGCGCGCCGCGTCGAACAGACGGGCCACGAGCTCCTCGACGCGCAGGCGAAGCAGCCCCACGAGCACCCCTGCCCCCGCGACGGTTCCGGTCGTGACCACCCACTGCTCCTCGAGGCCGTCAGGACGCTCGACCGCGAGCACCGCGGCGAAGGCCAGCCCTACCAGGACAACCTGCGCGAAGGCCGCGCGGAAGGAGAAGAAGTAGAAGGCGGTGATGGCTATCCACAGGTAGAAGATCGAGTAGACGCCCGCCCGCTGCTCTGCGAAGACGATTCCGAGTGAGATCGCGGCCGTGCCGAGCGCGAGCGCCAATTGCAGCGCTCTCTCGGTAAGCCGCGCGCCGCGCAGGAGCACGATTCCGGAGATCAGGAACGTGACTCCAAAGAGGGCGAACAGGGCGCCAGAGTTGGTACCGGGCGGTTGCGGGACCGCCATCGAGGCGAGGGAGATCACGGTGGCCGCGAAAAAGGCGCCGCCGATGAAGCGCGCCTGTAGCGCTCGACCGCGCAGCGTGGTCGGCGCGTCCTCGCCCGCAAGCAGCGGCAGGCTGCGCTCGAGCGCCGAGGTCCACGACTTCATGGTTGCGGTATCGACAGGATGCGCGGGTGTCCTTAGGCACGCAGCGCTGCCCCCTCGAGGCGCGCAGGTATCGTTCCCCGCTCCCGGACCGACAGGAGCTGACCCAGCCCATGCCCAAGACCGTGATCCTCGGCAGCGCCCGCACCCCCTTCGGCAAGATGGGCGGCGCGCTGTCGTCCCAGGGCGCGACCGACCTGGGCGGCCACGCCATGGCGGCGGCGCTCGAGCGGGCCGAGGTCTCCCCCGACGAGGTGCAGCACGTCGTCTTCGGTCAGGTGCTCCAGGCCGGCCAGGGCCAGGTGCCCTCGCGCCAGGCCCAGATCAAGGCCGGCATCCCGAAGGAGGTCCCCTCGGAGACCGTGAACAAGGTCTGCGCCTCGGGCATCCGCTCGGCGGGGATGGTCGACCAGGCCGTGCGCGCCGGCGACCTCGACGTGGCGGTTGCCGGTGGCATGGAGTCGATGTCGAACGCCCCGTACCTGCTCGAGAAGGCGCGCTTCGGCTACCGGATGGGCGACGCCAAGATGCTCGACTCGATGGTCCACGACGGGTTGACCAACCCGTTCACCGACAAGCAGATGTTCGCCGAGGCGACCGAGGTCGGCGACGAGCTCGAGATCACCCGCCCCGACATGGACAAGTGGGCGCTGCGCAGCCACGAGCTGGCCCTGGAGGCCACCGACGAGGGCCGCCTGCCGGAGGAGATCGCGCCCGTCACCATCTCCTCGCGCAAGGGCGACACGGTGGTCGAGGTCGACGAGGCTCCCCGCCGCGACTCCTCGATCGAGTCGCTCGCGAAGCTGCCGGGCCTGACCGGCAAGGAGGGCTCTCACACCGCCGGCAACTCCCCGGGCGTGAACGACGGCGCCGGCGCGCTGGTGCTCGCCAGCGACGAGTGGGCAAAGGCCAACGGCAAGCAGGTGCTGGCGACGATCGTCAGCCAGGCGGCGGTTGCCGACGACTTCCCCTACCTTGCGCGCACGCCCGCGAATGCCACCAAGCTGGCGCTCGAGAAGGCCGGCCTGAAGCTCGAGGACATCGACCTGTTCGAGATCAACGAGGCGTTCGCCTCGGTGGCGCTGAACTCGGTGCGGATGCTCGGTGCCGATGAGTCGAAGGTCAACGTCAACGGCGGCGCGATCGCCCTCGGGCACCCGATCGGCGCCTCCGGGGCGCGGATCCTCGGCAGCCTCGTGCGCGAGCTCGGGCGCCGCGGCGGCGGCCTGGGCGTGGCGGCGATCTGCTCCGGCGGCGGCCAGGGTGACGCGGTGATCGTCGAGGTCAACGGCGCGTGAGCTGAGTGCCCCTGCCGGGGCTTCGCGCCCGGCTAGCCTCCTGCGGCGATGCCTGAGGACCACGGCGCCGCCTTCTTCGACCTCGACAAGACCCTGATCGAGGGCTCCTCGGGCGTCCACTTCGCCCGTGCTGCCTACTCGTCGGGAATGATCGGGCGGCGCCAGCTGCTCGCCGACCTGTGGGCGAACGTGAAGTTCCGGCTCGAGGGCTCGACCGACTCGGCCAGCGAGGAGATCCGCCGCCGCATTCTCGACGCGATCGCCGGCACGCCGGTCTTAGAGCTCCAGCGCCTCGGTCCGACGGTCCTGGCCGGGGTGCTCCCGCGGGTCTACCCCGAGGTGCTCAAGGCGGCCTACGCCCACCAGGACGCCGGCCGGCCGGCCTTCATCGTGACCGCGGCCTCGCACGAGATGGCCGAGCTGATGGCGCACGTGCTCGTGCTCGACGGCGGCATCGGCACGCGCTCGAAGGTGGTCGACGGGGTCTACACGGGCGAGCCGGAAGGGCCCTTCACCTACCGCGCCGGCAAGGCGCAGGCGATCGCCGCGGTTGCGGATGAGCGCGGCATCGACCTGGAGGCCTCCTACGCCTACTCGGACTCGGAATCCGACCTGCCGATGCTCGAGGCCGTCGGCCACCCGGTGGCGGTGAACCCCGATCGTGCGCTCGAGCGCGTCGCCCGCGAGCGTGGGTGGCAGATCATGCGCTTCGACTCGCTGCGCCGCCGGCTGCGGATCGCGGCGGCGCTGGCCGGAGTCGGCGTGGTCGGCGGGGGAGGGGGCTACGTGGCGGCGCGCCTGCGCGACGCCGGGGCGCGACGGCTCGG
Organism: Solirubrobacterales bacterium; assembly: GCA_038233455.1. Lineage (GTDB taxonomy): Bacteria > Actinomycetota > Thermoleophilia > Solirubrobacterales > Thermoleophilaceae > JAAYBF01. The sequence goes on from JBBSLY010000047.1 coordinate 5,157, forward strand.
TTGGTCTCTGCGCCGCCGCCGCCCGTATCGGTGGTGATGACAGAGCACGACAGACATCGCGAGGCCACCGACCAGACACCCAAGGAGAGGGCGGCGAACGGCTCGACCGGCCAGGATCAGCAGCCCACCCAGGCCCGCGAGGGCTCCTCGAGCACCTGGGACACCGACGAGCACTCCGACGCGCCCGGGCCGTTCGGGACCGGTGATGAATAGGAATCCGCTGCCGGGGAAAGGGCTGAGCATGATCGACGAGGAGAAGAACCGCACGGAGGAGGAGGAGGCGGCGGCCGAGGCCGACGAGGGCCAGGACCAGGCCCCCAAGCAGGCCGAGGAGGAGTCCTCGAGCACCTGGGACACCGACGAGCACTCCGACGCGCCCGGACCGTTCGGGACCGGGGATGAGTAACAGCCTGCTGGTCGGGCTCCTGCTCGCGACCGGTGAGGGAAAGAACCCGGACGAGGGCAGCGGGCTGCTGATCATCGGGCTTGCGGCCCTCGGCGTCCTGCTGATGTTCGGCGTGGTGCTGGCCGTCTTTCTGAAGAAGATCCGCGAGTAGCTCGAAGGGCAGCAGCCCGCGGCCGGGCCGGCTCGCGCACGCCCGCCGCGCTGGCGTAGGCTCTGCCGAGTGGCCACGCGAACCTCAGCAAAGGACCGCTGGCGCGAGGAGCGCTACGGGCAGAGCCCCGAGCGCGACGCCCTGTTCACGACGATCTCCGGCGAGCCGGTGGAGGCGCTCTACACCGAGGAGGATCTTCCAGACGACGTAGAGGCCCGGATCGGTCTCCCCGGCGAGTTCCCCTACACGCGCGGGGTCTACCCATCGATGTATCGGGGCCGGCTGTGGACCGTGCGCCAGTTCGCGGGATTCGGAACCGCCGAGGAGACCAACGAGCGGTTTCGCTACCTGCTCGACCACGGTCAGCACGGCCTTTCCACGGCGTTCGACATGCCGTCGCTGATGGGCCATGACTCGGACCACTCGAAGTCCGAGGGCGAGGTGGGGCGCGAGGGGGTCGCGATCGACACCCCCGACGACATGGAGACGCTCTTTCGTGGGATCCCCATGGGCGAGGTCTCCACCTCGATGACGATCAACGCCCCCGCGGCCGTGATGCTGGCCTACTACGTGGTCGCCGCCGAGCGCCAGGGCGTCGCGCCCGAGCATCTGGCGGGCACGATCCAGACCGACATCCTCAAGGAGTACATCGCCCAGAAGGAGTGGTGCTTCCCGGTCGACCCGGCGATGCGCCTGGTCACCGACATGATCGAGTACTGCGCCCGGGCCATGCCGCGCTGGCACCCGGTCTCGATCTCGGGCTACCACATCCGTGAGGCCGGATCGACGGCGCAGCAGGAGCTGGCCTTCACACTGAAGGACGGGCTCACCTACGTGGAGCAGGCGATCGAGCGCGGGCTCGACGTGGACGATTTCGCCCCGCGGCTGTCGTTCTTCTTCAACTCCCACATCGACTTCTTCGAGGAGATCGCGAAGCTGCGCGCCGCGCGGCGGATCTGGGCGCGCGAGCTGCGTGACACTTTCGACGCGCGCTCGGAGCGCTCGCTGCTGATGCGCTGTCACGTGCAGACCGCGGGGGTCTCGCTCACCGCGCAGCAGCCGCTGAACAACATCGCGCGCACGACCGTCGAGGCGCTGGCCGCGGTGCTGGGCGGCACCCAGTCGCTGCACACCAACTCCTACGACGAGGCGCTCGCGCTGCCGACCGAGGAGGCGGTGCGCGTCGCGATGCGCACCCAGCAGGTGATCGCCGAGGAGACGGGCGTGACCAACACGATCGACCCGCTGGGCGGGTCGTACTTCGTCGAGGCGCTCACCGATCGGATGGAGGAGGCGGCCTACGCCTACTTCGCCAAGATCGACGAGCTGGGGGGGATGGTCGAGGCGATCAAGTCGAACTACCCCCAGCGCGAGATCGCCGAGGCCTCCTTTGTCTATCAGCAGGAGGTCGACTCGGGCCAGCGGATAGTGGTCGGCGTGAACGGCTACACCGAGGGCGGCGAGGGGCGGATCGAGACGCTGCGCATCGACGCCGCGCTCGAGCGAAAGCAGGTCGGTCGCCTCGAGGCGGTGAAGTCGCGCCGCGACACAGAGCAGCTCGAGCGCACCCTGTCGAATCTCCGCGAGGCCGCCGCGGACGACGTCAACCTGATGGACCCGCTGATCGAGTGCGCCCGCGCCCACGCCAGCGAGGGCGAGATCGTGGAGGCGCTCCAGACGGTGTTCGGCACCTACACCGAGACGCCGGTCTTCTGAGCCCGAGCGCCGCGCCGGTGTCGGCGTCGACGTCGGCGTCGGCGTCGGCGTCGGCGTCGCGGCTTTAGACTCCGCGCCCGTGACAGCAGACGCCGAAACCTCGCCCGCCGACGCGACACAAGCCCCGGCGCGGGCGGCCGACAAGAAGATCCGCGTGGTGGTCGCCAAGCCCGGCCTCGACGGCCACGACCGCGGCGCCAAGATCATCGCCCGCGCGCTGCGCGACGCCGGCATGGAGGTGATCTACACCGGCCTGCACCAGACCCCGGAGCAGATCGTCGAAACCGTGCTCCAGGAGGACGCCGACGCGGTCGGGCTCTCGATCCTGTCGGGTGCGCACATGACGCTCGTGCCGAAGATCGCCCGGCTGCTCTCCGAGCAGGGGGCCGACGACGTGGTGCTTGTTCTCGGCGGGACGATCCCTCAGGACGACATCGCAGAGCTAAAGGAGCTGGGCGTGGCGGAGGTGTTCACGCCGGGCTCGGCGGTCGCGGAGATCGTGGACTACATCCGGGGGGCGGTGCGGGCGTAGTGAACGTTGAGCCCGCGGGCTCGCAGGCGCGTATCAAGCCATGCGACTGACTCGTCAGTCAACATGACGGTACAATCTCCGCCGGTTCGCCGCGGAGGCGCACCACGGGCCGAATGCCGCTGCCGCGCGGCCGCCCCGCCGCACAACGCAAAGGAGAACCCTTGAAGATCTGTGTCCTCGTCAAAGAGGTACCCGACGCCGCAGTCGAGAAGCGCATCGACTCCTCGACCAAGCGCATCGACCGCAGCGGCGAGAAGAACCTGAACCCGTTCGACACCCACGCCATCGAGGCCGCCATGCAGGTCAAGGAGGGCGGCGCGGTGGAGGTCGAGGAGGTCGTAGCCGTCACGATGGGCCCCGAGAGCGCCTTCCGCGCGCTGCACAAGGCCGTGTCGCTGGGCGCCGACCGCTCGATCCATCTCACCGACGATGCCCTGGCCGGGTCCGACTGCTGCGCCACGGGCTACGCGCTGGCGAAGGTGCTCGAGGCCGAGAGCCCCGACCTGGTGCTGCTGGGCCAGCAGTCAGACGACGGCGAGTGCTACACGATGGGCGCGATCGTCGCCGACCACCTCAAGATGCCGTCGCTCACCCAGGTGATCAAGATGGACGTCGAAGAGGGCAAGCTGCGCTGCGAGCGCCAGGCCGAGTACGGCTATGACACCGTCGAGATCG
>JBBSLY010000048.1:0-8633 GCA_038233455.1 Solirubrobacterales bacterium
ATCGACTTCGCCCACGGATTCCAGACGCTGCAGGACGCCAGCGAGGTGCTGTACATGATGGGCCACGCCTACGTGGCCGGGTCCGCCGCCGGCGTGCGCTTCGACGACCCGGCCTTCGGAATCGACTGGCCCGAGGCGCCGGGCGGGGCGCGGATCGTCTCCGAGCGCGACGCCTCCCACCCCGACTACGCGCCGTGAGCCGGGTGCTGGTCACCGGCGCGACGGGGTTCATCGGAAGGCGCGCGCTGGGACCGCTGCTGGAGGCCGGCCACGAGGTCCACGCCGTCTCCACCCGGCCGCCGCCCGGCGGCGCGCCCGTGGGGGTGATCTGGCACCAGAGCGACCTGCTGGCCGACCCCGGCGAGATCGTCGGGAGCGTCGCGCCCCAGCGCCTGTTGCACCTCGCCTGGTACGCGGAGCACGGCCGCTTCTGGACGGCGCCGGAGAACGTCGCGTGGGTCGAGGCGACGCTGACGCTCGTGCGCCGCTTCGCGGCGGCGGGAGGCGAGCGCGCCGTAGTCGCCGGATCGTGCGCGGAGTACGACTGGGATCACGGCGGGCGCTGCGTCGAGGGGAGCACGCCACTGGCGCCCGCCGCGCTGTACGGAAGCGCCAAGAACGCGACGCGCGAGGTGCTCGAGGCGGCCTCCGAGCAGCTCGGCGTCGCGGTCGCCTGGGGACGCGTCTTCTTCCTCTACGGGCCGGGCGAGGACGAGCGCCGGCTGGTGGCCAGCGTCACGCGGGCACTCCTAGCTGGAGAGCGCGCCCGCACGACGGCCGGAGCTCAGGTGCGCGACTTCCTGCACGTCGACGACGTCGCCGGCGCGTTCGCCGCGCTGCTGGCCGGCGAGGTCACGGGAGCAGTCAACATCGGCTCGGGCGAGGGCACGCCGGTGAGCGAGATGGTGTGGCAGATCGCGCGCGCCACCGGCAGGCGGGACCTGCTCGACGTGGGAGCGCTGCCCGACCGGGCGGGCGAGCCGGCGGCGATCGTGGCCGACGTCCGGCGCCTGTGCGAGGAGGCCGGGTTCACTCCTGCCATCGGCCTCGAGCAGGGCATCGACGCCACGGTCCGCTGGTGGCGGGCGGCGAGGGCGTGAGCGAGGAGGGTCGCGAGCCGCCGCGCGACATCCTCGACACCCCGGCGGCCGGTCCGACGGCCATCCGCGGCAGCACGTTGCGCGGCGGCGGCTACGCCCTGGCGCTGCTGCTCTCGGTGCTCTCGGTGCCGCTGCTCGTGCGCCACCTCGGCGTGGTCGACTTCGGGCGCTACGTCACCGTGACCGCACTCGTCACGCTGGTCGCCGGCCTGACCGAGGCGGGACTGCAGACCGTCGGCACGCGCGAGTACGCGCTGCGCCACGGAGCCGAGCGGGATCGGCTGATGAGGGACCTGCTCGGTGTGCGGATCGCGCTGACGGTGGGGGGCGTCGCCGCGGCCGTGGCCTTCACCCTGCTCGCCGGCTACGACCGGACGCTGGTGCTCGGGACCGCGGTGGCCGGGCTCGCGCTGCTCGTGCAGTCGCTGCAGACCCTGCTCGCGGTGCCGCTCACCGCCCGGCTGCGGCTCGGCTGGGCCACCGTCGCCGACCTCCTGCGCCAGACGGTGCTCGTCGGCCTCACCGTCGCGCTGATCGTCGCCGGCGCGGGTCTCCTGCCGTTCTTTGCCATCGCCGTGCCCGCCGCGCTTGCCGGAGCACTGCTCACCGGCGTGCTCGTGCGCCGGCTCACGCCTTTCCGGCCGGCCTTCGACGGTGGGCAGTGGTGGCTGCTGATCCGCGACATGCTTCCCTACGCGGCCGCGATCGCCGCCAACGTCGCCTACTTCCGGGTGACGATCGTGATCATGTCGCTCGTCGCGACCGAGCTCCAGACCGGCTACTTCGCCGCGTCCTTTCGGATCCTCGAGGTGCTCTTGCCGGTTCCCTCCCTGATCGTCGGAGCGGTCTTCCCGATTCTCGCGCGCGCAGCGCGCGACGACGCCCAGCGCCTCGACTGGGCCACCCAGCGGATCTTCGAGGTGGCGACGATCCTCGGGGTGGGGCTCGTGCTGGTGATCGAGCTGGCGGCGCCGACCGTGATGCGCGTGCTCGCCGGCGAGTCCTCCGAGCCCTCGATCGCCGTTCTGCGCCTGCAGGCGCCGGCGCTGGCCGCCACCTTCGTGGCCGTCGCGTGCGGCTTCCCGCTGCTCGCGCTGCGCCGCCACCGCGCGCTGCTGGCCGCGAGCCTGGGCGGCCTGGTCGCCAGCGTGGGCCTCTGTCTGGCGTTGATACCGTCGCTCGAGGCGCGCGGGGCGGCGATCGCGACCACGATTGCCGAGCTGGTGCTCGCCGGAGTGGCGCTGGCCCTGCTGAAGCGCAGCACGGCGGGATCGCGGCTCTCACTCGGGGTGCTCGGACCGGTCGTGCTCGCCGCCGGCCTCGGAGCGCCTGCGGTCCTCCTCCCGCTGCCGCCCCTGGCGCAGGCGGCGGTCGGCGGTCTCGTCTACCTGGGCGTGATCGCCGTGCTCGGACGCATCCCGCCCGAGCTGCGCGACGCGCTCGTGCCGGGCAGGTCGGCCACGAGGATCGTGCGGTAGGCGGGCTCGCGGTGAAGGTTGCGGCAGAGGGTGAACAGCAGACGCGCGGCCGGGCGCGTGTGCAGGCCCAGCGGGCGCGTCAGCTTCGACCACCGTCGGGCGGTGTAGAGGCCGTGGACGAGCCTGAAGGAGCCCGCCCACTGGTGGCGCCGCGCCTCGACCGTTCCGCCGGCGACGAGCAGCCTCGCGAGGGTCGCCCGCACCTCCTCCGAGCGGGGCAGGCCATGGCGCAGATGCTCGGCCGACCACGGGTGCTCGCATCCGCTCTTGCGCCGGTAGGACTCGTTGAGCCAGGAGTCGAGGCGCATCGCCGTCTCGTCCGCCGGGAAGGTCACGATCATCCTGCCCCCCGGGCGCAGCACGCGCAGCATCTCGGCGAGGCAGTCCTCGCGGGCCTCCGGCGCGACGTGCTCGAGCATCTCGAGGCAGAGCACGAGGTCGAAGCTCTCGTCCGCGAGGGGCAGCGCGTCGGCTGTGCCCGGGATGCGCTCGAGGAGGGGCGTGCCGCGCTCGGAGGTGCGCTCGAAGGCGGCGTCCACGCCGGTCACCGGATGAAGCAGAAACTCCGTGATGCCAGCTGAGCCCGCCCCCACCTCCAGCACCTGCAGGCTCGGCCGGTAGCGGTCGGCGAGCAGCTCGATCACCGTGGCGTAGCGCAGAGCCGCGTCCAGCGAGGACTCGGTGATGCGAAACCGTGTCGGAAGCGGACCCACGGGAGCGCATGCTATGACCTGATCGATGATCCCCAGCGCCTGTGCGGCGATCCTCAGCTACGACGGGCGGTCGCTGCTGGACGCCGTGCTGCCGACCGTGCTCGCCCAGCGCGGGGTTGAGCTCGACGTCGTGGTGGTCGACAACGGCTCGACCGACGGATCGGTGGAGCACCTGCGCGAGAGCTGGCCGCAGGTGCGGGTCGTGGCGCTCGAGCGCAACGTGGGCGTGAGCGCCGCGCTGAACGAGCTGGTGCGCGCCGCCGGGACGGCGGAATACGTGGCCCTGCTCAACAACGACGTGGAGCTCGAGCCCGACTGGATGGCTCTGCTGGTGGCGGCGCTCGAGGCGCACCCCGGTGCGGCGGCGGCGGCCGGGAAGCTGCTGCGCTACGACGACAGAGGCGTGATCGATCGGGCGGGCGACGAGCTGTACTGGTCCGGCGCGGCGTTCGGGCGGGGCGCCGGCGAGCCCGACCGCGGGCAGTACGACCGGCCCGAGGAGATCTTCTGCGTCGGCGGAGCGGCCGCGCTCTATCGCCGCACCGCCTTCGATCGGGTTGGCGTCTTCGACGAACGCTTCTTCGCTTACCTCGAGGACGTGGACTGGGGCCTTCGAGCGCGGCTGGCCGGCTACCGAGCGCGCTATGAGCCGCGAGCGGTGGGGTACCACATGGGCGGCGCGACGCTCGGGCAGCTCGGGCCGTTCACGCTGTACCACCTGCGCCGCAACGCGGTCTGGCTCGTGGCGAAGGACTTCCCGGCGGCCAGCCTGGCCCGCTACGGGTGGGCGGTGCTCGGCTTCCACCTCGCGGCGCTCGGCATGGCGCTGCGCTCGCGGCAGCTGGCGCTGGTCTTGAGCGCCTACGGCGATGCGCTGCGGGGGCTGCCCGAGATCCTGCGCCGGCGACGGGAGGTCCAACGGTCGCGGACGATCGGGTCGCGTGCCCTGCGGCTCGCGATGCCCTCACGCGTACGGCTCTGGTGAGCCGGCCGCGAATGCCGCGACCCGCCGATCCGACCGTGGCCGCGACCGTGGCCACCTTCAACGGCCGCCACCTGCTCGAGAAGCTGCTGCCCTCGCTCGCGGCCCAGCGCTTCCGGGACTTCCGGGTGATCGTGGTCGACGATGCCTCCGACGACGGGACCGTCGCCTGGCTGGCGGAGGTCTGGCCCGAGGTCGAGGTGGTCGCGCTGAAGCTCAACGTGGGCGTGACGGCCGCCTTCAATGCCTGCATCGAGGCGGCGAGGGGCGCGGAGCTGATCGCGATGTTCAACAACGACATGGAGCTGGACGCCGACTGCCTCGGCGAGCTCGTGCGCGCGTTGCGCGCCCATCCGGAGGCGGGGTCCGCGGGTGCGAAGCTGCTCGACTTCGGGGATCGCGGCCTGCTCGACGGCGCGGGCGACGTCTTCGACTGGGCGGGCAGCGGCTGGAGGCGAGGGCACGGCGAGCGCGACGAGGGACGCTATGACGAGCCGTGCGAGATCTTCGGGGCTTGTGGCGGGGCCGCGATCTATCGCGCCGAGACGGTGGCGGAGGTCGGTGGCTTCGACGAGGCCTTCTTCGCCTTCGTCGAGGACACCGACTGGGCATTTCGCGCCCAGCTGGCCGGATGGTCGTGCCGGTATGCCCCCGCTGCCGTCGCCTACCACATGGGCTCGGCGACCCTTGGCCCCGGCATGACCGAGTTCACGCAGTACCACCTGTGGCGCAACGGGATCTGGCTCGTCACAAAGGACTACCCGCTCGCCTCGGTCGTGCGCCACCTGCCGCGCATCCTCTACGTGCAGGCGGCGCAGCTGGCCGTGGCGCTGCGCGCCCGCCGGCTTGGCCTGTGGGCGCGTGCGGTGCGCGACGCGGCGCTGGGGCTGCCGAGGACGCTGGGCCGCCGACGCGCCGTGCAGGCGGCGCGCCGCGTCGGGCCGCGCGAGCTCGAGGCCAGGGTGCGCGCCGGCCGGTCACGCCGGTCGCGCCGCTCTCAGCCGCCGACGCGGTAGAGGGCCTCGAAGAACGCCGTCTGGATCGGGTGGTCGCGCGCGTACACGGTCTGCCAGTGCGCCGGGATCGGGTAGTCGTCGCGCTCGACGACCAACTCGTCGTAGGGGTTTACCGAGCGCCGCCACTGCTTGGTGTAGAAGAACCCGTCGGTGTGGCGGGCGACCGCCTCGAGGTAGTGCTCGATCTGCTCCCGGCGCATCTCGTGCAGTGAGCTGATGTTCACGAACACGCCCACGCCGAGCGGCGGCAGGAGGTCGAGCTGGTTGGGCGTGAGAAAGGCGATTTCGGCTCGTTCGAGCTCGTCGAGGACCTCGTGCGCGGCGTCGAAGTGACGGAAGCGAAACGCGCGACGATCGGGGAAGAGAGCGGTGAGATAGCGCTGGGCCACCGCGAGCGCCGGCGGGATGTCGCAGAGGATGTAGCGCAGGCCGGGGAACTCGTGCAGAAAGGCCCACGCCACTCGTCCGTAGCCCGAGCCGAGCTCGAGCACGCCGTTGCCGCCGGGCCTGCCCTGCGGCAGTCCGTCGACGATGCTGTAGAGCTCGTGCACGGAGTTGCACAGGTCCTGGCTGATCCTTCGGCCCCGATAGCCAGCGGTCACCGGCTCGCCCAACTCGGGCTCCTGCAGCCGGTCGAGGATTCCGCGGTGGTCGGCGCGACGGACGTGCTCCCACAGCAGCGCGAGGAAGACGGTGTGTATCCACCGCGCGCGGCGGCCCGTCAGCGGGTTGGACCGCCCCTCACCGGCTTCGAGGGTGGAGACGTCGCTCAGCCGGGCCGAGAGGACGGCCGGCGTCGGACGGCGCGCCCAGCCGCGCAGGACGGCGTGCAGCTGCTCGTCGCGCAGCGTGCACGGCACCCAGCTGAAGTAGTTCTGGTTGACCGTGCGCTTGAAGCGCGCGAAGCCCGCCTCGTCGAGCTGAGAAACGTTGAGCGCGTTGAGCGCGCGCCAGTAGTCCGAGGGTCGGACGATCTCCGGCGCCTGCTCCATCTCAGCCCACATCGCCGGCAGATCGAGCAGCTCCGAGCTCGCTGGCGGTAGCGGCAAGCGGGTAGCCTACCAAGGCCCTCGAGCGGGCGGCAGCCTACCCAGGCCCTCAGCCCCGGGGCCTTCGCCATCGCCTCCGGCCAGCGGGGGACAGCCCGCCGCGCAGAGCGAGCACGTGACGGGCGCCCAGGCGATAGCCGAGGCTTCGGGCCGTCTGACCCGCGCCTCGGCGCAGGGCGCCGGGGGCGTCTCCCGGACGCGAGCCGGGCGCCCCCGGTGCGGTCACCCAGCCCAGCAGCGGCTTTGCGACCCGCCCCCACGAGTAGTCGGCGGCGGCACGGGCGAGGCGCTCTGCGTGGTGCTCGCGCCCCTCGTCGAGCACGCGCTCGAGCGCCGCCGCGACACCGTCCCGGTCTCCCGCGGCGGCGGTCGCGCCGAGCCCGTCGCGTTCGACGCGATCGGCGAGGTCGTCCCCCTCGGTGCACACCACCGGCAGGCCCGCCCAGAAGCAGTCGAGCAGCCGGGTACGGAAGGCGAATCGTGTCTCGAGGTGCTCCCGATGGGTGGAGATCGCGCAGTCGGCCTGCGCCAGCCACGCCGCCCGCTCCGCGTAGGGGACCCAGCCGTCGTGGAAGATCACCGTGCGGTCGAGCAGGCCGAGCTCGCGCGCGACGGCACGCGCACGCTGCGCGGCGGTCCGCGCGTCCTTCCCAGTGGAGCCGCCCATGAAGACGAGTCGCAGCCGAGGGCGGCGCTCGCTCAGCGAGGCGACCGCGCGCACCGCGGTCTCGGCGTCAAGCCACTTCCAGATCCCTCCGTTCCAGAGCACCAGCTCGGAGTCGCCCGCCAGCTGGATGAAGCGCTCGCGCGGGCCGTGGCCGGTTGCGCGATCGGGGTCAGGCGGAGTGCTCGGAACTCCGGAAGGCACTGCGTCGAGCACCGACCGCAGCGACGGGTCGGCGTCGTAGGTCGCGGGGTCGACGAGACGCAGGCCCAGCATCGCTCCAAGCCAGAGGTCGCGCTGCTTCTCGCTGGCGCACATGAAGTGGTGGCCGGTATGCAGGGCATCGTGGAGGCGGTCGAGCGTGGAGTGAACGTGCAACCGCCGCGGGCCCAACCTCCGGCCGGCCGACAGCTCGAGCGTCTCCAGCGTCTCGGGGTCGTAGAGGTCGAAGATCACCCGAGCGCCCGAGCCCCGCAGCCAGCGCGTGACCAGCGGCCACTGGGGGTGCGCGACGACGACGTCGGCGGCGGCGATCGGCTCTCGCAGCGCCGAAGGCGCGTGGGGAGCGTAGGGGAGGGTCGCGGCCCCCGAAGCCAGCCGCCCGGCTCCCTGGCCGCCGTGGGCGACGGTCACCTCGGCGTAGGGAGCCAGCACGGCCGCGAGCTCGCTGTAGCGGATGCCCAAGCCGGCCATCCGCTCCCCGACGGGATCGGCGCAGATAAACAGGACCCGCGGCCGGCCGGCCGGCCGGCCGCTCACCGCTCGTGCTGCGCGTAGACGCCGCGACGCAGATCGATCGAGTCGCGCACGGTGATGCGCGCGTCGATCGCCTCGGTCGGTGGCGGCCGGTGGTGGGGCAGGTCGCGCGCGGCGCGCCATCCGGCGAGCCGGCCGCGCAGCGCCGCGAGGTCGCGCGATATCGCGGCGTCGCCGGCGACGACGAGCGCCTCGGTGGCCGCGGTGCGGCACGCCGTGCTCCCGCGCAGCAGCCCGTAGCGTCGCAGCACGTAGCCGCGCCCGAATCCGCCGTGGCGGCGCTGCGAGGCGCTGCGGTGCCCGTGCGAGGCCGAGCCGAGGTGCACGCAGCGCGCGTCGTGCGCCGTGGCGGTCCCCCAGCCGGCGACGCGCAGACGCAGCGCGAGGTCGAGATCCTCGTGGTAGGCGAAGAAGTGCTCGTCCAGCCCCCCGACCTGCTCCCAGGCGCTGCGCCGATAGGCGGCCGCCGTGCCTGCCGGGCCCGCCAGCACCGGGCGCGAGGAGTCGGCCTCGGCGATCGGACGCCCTTGCAGACGCGGGAAGCAGCTGAGCGTGATGTCGGTCGTCAGACCGATCGAGTCGATGTGCTCGCCGTCGGGACGGATACACAACGCCGCGACGGAGCCGAGCGATTGGTCGGCCTCCAGCGGCGCGACGAGCCGCTCGAGGAAGTCGGGCCGGCAGTCGACGTCGTTGTTGAGCAGGATCACGACCTCACCTCGCCCGGCCGCGGCGCCGGCGTTGCAGCTGACCGCGAACGGCTGGTTGGTCTCATGACGCACGATCTCGGCGTCGGGGCGCAGCGCGCGTCCACGCTCGGCGGTGCCGTCGGTGGAGCCGCTGTCGCAGAGAATCAGCCGGTGCGGGCGGGTCTG
>JBBSLY010000049.1:0-8612 GCA_038233455.1 Solirubrobacterales bacterium
CGAGGTGATGCCGGGCGTTCACGTGTCGACCTCGCACGAGACCGCGGGCGTCTTTCGCGAGTACGAGCGGCTTGCGACGACCGTGGTCGACGCCGCCCTCTCCCCCCTTCTGGCGCGCTACCTCGCCCGGCTCTCCGCACGCGCCCACGAGTTCGGGCTCCCCGAACCGGAGGTCATGCTGTCGAGCGGTGGCGTGGCCGATGCCACGGCCGCGGCGGCGCATGGCTCGTGGACGGTGCTGTCGGGCCCGGCGGGCGGGGCCGTCGCGGCCGCCCGCGCGTCCACGGTTGCGGGCGCCGCGCGGGCCATCGCGTTCGACATGGGCGGCACTTCGTGCGACGTCTCGCTCGTGGAGGACGGCCGCGTCTCGGTCACCAACGGCCGCGAGGTCGGTGGCCGCGCCCTGGCGCTTCCCATGGTCGACGTCCACACGGTCGGCGCGGGCGGCGGCTCGGTCGCGTGGATCGATGCGGGCGGAGCCCTGCGCGCCGGCCCTCGCTCGGCGGGCGCCTCACCGGGCCCCGCCTGCTACGGAGCCGGCGGTACCGAGCCAACGGTGACCGACGCGGACCTGGCACTCGGCTACCTGGACGCGAACGTGCCGCTCGCCGGCGGAGTGGCGCTCGACGCCGCGGCCGGGCGCCAGGCCGTGGAGGCGCTGGCGGAGCAACTCGGCATGGATGCCGACGACGCTGCTGCGGGGATCGTCAGGGTGGCCAACGTCGAGATGGCGCAGGCGGCGCGGGTGGTCACCGTGGAGCGGGGCGTCGACCCGCGCGAGCTTGCGCTGGTCGCGTTCGGGGGTGCCGGCCCGCTGCACGCGGCGGGGATCGCGGAGGAGCTCGGGGTGACGAAGGTGATCGCACCGCTCGCCTCCGGCGTGCTGTCCGCCTTCGGGCTGGCCGTGTCCGAACGCCGCCGTGATCTCGTCGAGAGCGTCCTCCTGTCGGGGGAGGCGATCACCCGTGCCACAGTCGCCGCAGCGGTCGACCGTCTCGCGCGGCGCGGTCGCGAGGAGCTGGGCGACCTCGGCGCCGAGGTACGCCCGACCTACGAGCTGCGCTACACGGGGCAGGCTTTCGAGCTGGCGATCGCGGGCGACCCCGCGCCCGAGCCCCACGACCTGCGCCACGCCTTCGATCGCGCTCACGCCGAGCGCTACGGCTACGACGACCCCGACGCGGAGCTCGAGCTGGTCACCGTCCGCGTCGCAGTGGCACTGCCGGGCGCGAGCATGGACGCCGCGTCCGGCGCACCCCCAAAGGGCGCGAGCATGGACACCGCGTCCGGCGCACCCCCAAAAGGGGCGAGCGTGGACGCCGCCGCCGGCGAGGACCCCCCAAGCCGGGCAGACCAGCGCTCCTCGCGAAGGGCGTGGTTCGCAGGGAGCTGGCACGAGGCGGCAGTGCTCGGCACGGGCGCCGGACCGGTCAGGGGACCGGCGATCGTGGAGCTGGAAGGCTCGACGCTCGTCGTGCCACCCGGCTGGTCGGGCAGCTCCGACGGCGAGGCCGTGGTGATCGAGCGATGAGCCCCTCGGCCGGCCTCGACCCCGTGTCGCTTCAGGTGATGCTCGGCTCGCTGCGCGCGGCCTGCGATGAGATGGGCGTGGTGCTCGTGCGCTCGGCCCACTCGGCGAACATCAAGGAGCGTCGCGACGCCTCCACCGCGCTGTTCGACGCCGATGGGGAGATGGCGATGCAGGCCGAGCACATACCGGTGCACCTGGGCGCGATGCCGAGCGCGGTGGCTGCGGTGCTCGACGAAGAGCACCGGCCCGGCGATGCGTGGGTGCTCAACGACCCGTTCGCCGGCGGCACCCACCTGCCCGACATCACCGTGATCACGCCGGTGTTCGTGGGCTCGGAGCGGATCGGCTTCGCAGCCAGCCGCGCGCACCACGCCGACGTGGGCGCCGCCGAGCCGGGCAGCATGCCGGCCGACTCCAAGACCCTGGCGGACGAAGGGGTGGTGATCGCGCCGACCCGCCTGGCTCGCGGCGGGCGCCTGGACTCCGACCTGCTGTCCGACCTGATCGAGCGCATGCGCAACCCGCGCCAGCGCGAGGCCGACCTGCGCGCGCAGCTCGCGGCCAACCGCACGGGCGCCGCACGCCTGGGAGAGCTCGCGGACCGCATGGGCAGCGCGAGCCTGAGAGCGGGGATCGCCGCCACCCAGGACTACGCGGAGCGGCGCACGCGCGCGCGGATCGCGGCCATGGAGGATGGCCGGCGCACGGCGCGAGACACGCTGGAGGCCTCCGGCGGCGATCTCGAGCTGGTCCTCCACGCCACCGTGGCCGGCGACGAGATGACGTTCGACTTCAGCGGCTCGGCCGCCCAGCACGCCGGGAACCTCAACTGCCCGCTGGCCGTCACCACCTCGGCATGCCTGTTCGCCCTGCGGGTCATATGCGACCCGGACGTGCCCGCCTGCGCCGGGGCCTACCGGCCGCTGAGCCTGAGCGTGCCGGAGGGCTCTCTGCTGAACGCGGCCGCCCCCGCGGCGGTTGCCGCGGGCAACGTGGAGACCTCATCGCGCGTCGCGGACCTGGTCCTCGGAGCGTTCGGCCATGCCCTCGGTCAGGGCACGATGAACAACCTCACGCTCGGAAACGACGCGTTCACCTACTACGAGACCCTCGGCGGCGGCCAGGGCGCATGCGCCGACGCGCGCGGGCCGAGCGCCGTGCACGTCGCGATGAGCAACACGCTGAACACACCGATCGAGGCGCTCGAGCTGGAGTTCCCGCTGAGGGCGGTCGAATACTCGGTGCGGCGCGGCTCGGGCGGCGCTGGCGACCATCGCGGCGGCGACGGGGTCGTGCGCGAGGTCGAGGCCCTGGAGGCGATGCGCTATTCGCTCATCACCGAGCGCCGGCGCCACGCGCCGGCCGGGGCGGATGGTGGGAGCCCGGGGGCCCCGGGCAGGAACCTGCTCAACGGCACCGAGCTGGCGCCGAAGGCCTCGGGCATCCTGGAGCCAGGTGACCGCCTGCGCATCGAGACACCCGGGGGCGGCGGACACGGAAGCCAGGGCCCTCCCCCACCCGATCGCGGATGATCGGGTAGGAATCCCCCATGACCTCCCCACCGCAGCGGGTTGCCTTCCTCGGCCTGGGGATCATGGGTGCGCCGATGGCCGCCAACCTCGCGCGCGCCGGCTTCGAGGTGATCGCCTGGAACCGCACCGCGGCCCGAGCCGAGGCTCTTGCCGCCGATCACGAGTTGATGACGGTGGCGGCTACGCCCGCCGAGGCTGCCGAGGCCGCCCAGATCGTCATCTCGATGGTCCCGGACACCCCTGAAGTCGAGGCCGTGCTGCTGGGCGAGGATGGCGCCGCGGAGGGTCTCTCCGAGGGTGGCCTCGCGATCGACATGTCCACGATCGCCCCCACCGCCAGCCGCTCGATCGGCGACCGTCTGGCTGAGCGCAGCGTCGACTTCCTCGACGCGCCCGTCACCGGCTCGCGGCCCAAGGCCGAGGACGGCACGCTCACGATCATGGCCGGCGGGCCCGAGCGCGGCTTCGACCGTGCCCGGCCGCTCTTCGAGGCCATGGGCCGGCTGGTGATCCACGCCGGCCCCCAGGGGCACGGCTCGATGATCAAGCTGATCAACAACACCCTCGCGGCGATCAACGCCGTCGCGCTGGCCGAGGGCCTCACGCTGGCCCGAGCGGCAGGGCTCGACACCGATCGCGCCCTGGAGGTGGTGGCGGCGGGCTCGGGCGCGTCTGCAATGGCCGAGCTGAAGGCGGCACCGATGCTCTCCGGCGATCTCGAGCCGCTTTTCAAGCTCGAGCACATGCTCAAGGACGTGCGCCACTGCCTGGCGGAGGCCCAGGCGCTCGGCCTCGACCTGGCAATGGCCGCACGCGCGGAGGAGCTCTATGCGGCCGCTGATCGCCAGGGCCTGGGCGAGAAGGACTTCGCCGCGGTGATCGAGGCCGTCAGAGAGGCAGGCTGACGCCAAAAACAGAGAAATTGCTTGAAAAGGGGGCGGCCCTCCGTCACAATGGACCGCCCGCGCTGATTCAGTCCCAGCAAGCGTCCCGGGCGCGGACGGAGGTTTCTCTTTCAATGCCAGTGGCTTTCAAAGAATGGGCTGTGACCGTGCGCGCTCTCGCCGAGGGCGAGCAGCTGCTGACCCTGCGCAAGGGAGGCATCCGCGAGGAGCACAAGCACTTCGAGATCGAGCACGACCGCTTCTTCCTCTACCCGACCTTCGACCATCAGCGCAATGACCGGGTGCGCGACTCGCACATGCCAGAGCTCGGCCGAGCGCTCGAGGAGGGCGTCTGGCCGGATGACGAGCCCCCCGCCCGCGCGCTGCTCCAGGACGGCGGCATCCCCCAGCCGGAGCGGGTGCGCATCCGCGCGTGGGCGGAGGTCGCGGCCAGCTACCTGATCACCGAGCCTCGCTGCGTCGACGCCCTTTCGCCGTACTACATCTGGACGACCGACTACGCGGAGAAGCGGCTGGAGTGGAAGCGCCGCCACCCGATGCACGTGATCCTCCTGCGCACCTACCGGATCCCGCGGCCGGTCACCGTGAAGGTCCGCCCCGAGTACCTGGGCTGCCGCTCCTGGATCGAGCTGCACCGCGATCTTCCGTTCGAGGGCACCCCGGTGCTGTCCGACGAGGAGTTCGAGCGCGCCGCCGCGGAGATCGAGGCGATCGCACACGGCGCCGTGCCCGCCCTGGCCTGAGCCCTCACAGCCACCGGCGCGGCGGTCGGGGCGCGGTGCTAGGGTCGGCGCGCTTGGTCACCTCCCTCAGAGTGGCGCTTCAGGGTGCGCGTGGCAGGGGTGGCGCACGCGTGGCCGTCGCTGCGCTGATCGCCTCGCTGGCCACGGCCACAGGCGTGCAGGCCGGGGTACGCCAGGCGGAGTCGGTGCTGCCCCCGGGCCAGAGCGGATTCGTGTCGATCCCCGGCCTGGCCACCGGGACAGGCTCGCCCCACCTCACCGACCAGACCGAGCTGTTCAAGGCGTTCTCGTTCAAGTCGGCGCTCTTCAACCAGCCCGGTGAGACCGAGTCGCCAAAGGAGGGCGTGACGATCGTGCGTGGGCCCTACGGCGTCCCGTCGATCACGGGCGCGAGCGACTTCGACGCCTGGTGGGGCGTGGGGTACGCGGTGGCCCAGGACCGCCTGTTCCAGCTCGAGCTGTTTCGCCGCGCCACGAGCGGCAGGCTGGCGGAGATCCTCGGCGAGTCCTTCCTCGCGGACGACCTGATCGCGCGCCGCGATTACTACACCGACCCCGAGATCGACGCGATGATCGGCCGTATCCCGCCGGGGCTGCTCGCACGGGCCGAGGCCTACCGCGACGGGATCAACGCGTGGGTGGACGAGGTCCGCACCGACCCCACCAAGCTGCCCGGAGAGTTCCCGGCGCTGGGAGTCCAACCGCCGACCTGGACCTTGCGCGACACCGCGCGCATCGGAGTGTTCCTCGCGCGGACGGTGCCATCCGGGGATGGCGCCGAGCTCGAGAACGGACGCGCCCTGGCAGAGCTCGGCCCGAAGGCCTTCGACCAGCTGCTCCCACTACGCACGCCCGACCGCGTCTCGACCGTTCCGCCCGGGGCCGGGATGTTTCCCTCCCAGCCGGGCCGCACCGCCGAGCAGGAGCAGGCGAGCTTCGAGCGCTCACAGAGCTTCCTCGCCGGGCTCGACCTGCCCTCCTCGCAGACCGCCGCCGCGGCCGGGCGCTCTGCGGCGCGCGGAGGCTCGTACATGTGGGGGATCCGCCAGGCACCCCGCCGGGCACGCACCTGCGCGAACCGCCCTCCGCGCCGTGCCGGCCGGTCGAGGTGCAAGGCGCGCGTGATCAGCCCGCGCGGGCCCAGGCCGTCCTACCTGTTCAACGGACCGCAGCTCGGCTTCTCGATCCCCGAGCTGTTCGTGGAGTTCGAGCTGCACTCGCCGGTCCAAGACATACGCGGGGTAAGCGCCGCGGGCGTGCCGGTGCTCGGCATCGGCCACAACGGCCGCCTGGCCTGGGGCTTCACGTCGGGCCTGTCCGATGAGGATGACCTCTACGCCGAGAGCCTCACCGGTCCCGAGACCTACATGTTCCAGGGCGCCGAGCGCCAGATGGACTGCCGCGACGAGGTCTTCGACTTCCGCTCCCCGCCGACCGACCTGCCCGGTGACCTCGGCGACATCGTGACGGGCGAAAAGCAGGTGGCCGGCTCGCGCACCGAGCGCATCTGTCGCACCGTCCACGGGCCGGTTCAGGTACGCGCGAACGGCGTCGCCTACGCGCGCCGGTACGCGATCTGGAATCGCGAGCTCGAGACACTGGACGGCCTGTCGGCGCTCAACGACGCGACCACCGTGCAGGAGGCCGACCAGGCGCTGCTCAACGTGACCTGGAACGAAAACGTGATCGCCGCCGACGATCAGGGCAACATCGGCTTCTGGCACCCGGGGCTGCACCCGCTGCGCCCGCTCGACTTCGACGAGCGCCTGCCCTACCCGGGCACCGGCGAGGCGGAGTGGCGCGGCCTGCTGCCACGCCGCCAGACGCCGCACGTGATCAACCCGCGCCAGGGCTACCTGATGCAGTGGAACAACGTGCCGTCCATGGGCTGGACCTCGGGAGACGCGCCGGCACGCGAGCGCCTGGCCGGGCCGTTTCACCGCGCCGCGTTCCTGCGCCGGCTGGTCCGGCGGGTGGCGCGCAAGCCGAGCTATGTGAAGTCGCGCGCGATCGACACCCGCAGCGGGTCCACCGCCCAGCAGCGCCCGCTGTTTCAGGGCGGGCTGCGGCGCGCGCTGAAGGGCTCGCGCGACAAGGCACGGATCGTGCTGCGCACGCTGCTCGAATGGGACGGCAGCTACACCCGCACCGACGACGAGGGCACCGTCGAGCCGGGGGTGGCCCTCTGGGAAGAGTTCAAGGACCAGGCCGAGGCGATCAAGCTCTACAACCTCAGCGGGCAGGGCCCGCCCGGGCCGGGCACGCTCGATCTGGCGGGAGAGCCCGGCACCTCGCACGAGTTCGACATCTCAAACGGCGAGGCGCTGGCGCTGCGCACGATGCGCGTCAAGGGCCTGCGCCTGGCCGCCGCGCGCACCCACGACGCGCTGGCATCGCGCTTTCGCACCACCGATCCCGACACCTGGCGCGAGCCGCGGCGGATGTACGACGTGGCGGCGCAGGGGGCGGCCGATCCGCCGGAGCTGCCGTTCTTCGATCGCGGCACCTGGCAGCAGTCGATAATGCTCGGCCCCTAGCCGAACGCCTCCAGCCCAACCCCCGAGGGCCGCTAGGGTCGGGCGCCGATGGCGTGGGTGGAGACGGCAAGCCTGTCCTTCGTGGCGCGCCACGAGTCAGACCAGGCGGCGACGGCACACGCGGTCCTCGAGGACCTGGAGCGCTTCAGGGCAGAGCTGGAGGCCGACTTCGAACGTGTGCCCGGGGAGGTCTCGGTGGTCATCCACCCTCGGCCGGCGATGCTCGCCCTCGCCGCTCCGTGGCTGCCGCTCGCCCAGGCGGTCTCCGCACCCGCGGCGCGGCGCTACTTCGCGGGCTGGTTCGCCTCGGGGGAGATCCACGTGCTCGCCTCGGAGGCCCTTCAACGCC
Organism: Solirubrobacterales bacterium; assembly: GCA_038233455.1. Classification (GTDB taxonomy): domain Bacteria; phylum Actinomycetota; class Thermoleophilia; order Solirubrobacterales; family Thermoleophilaceae; genus JAAYBF01. The sequence continues at coordinate 7,598 of JBBSLY010000049.1, forward strand.
GTGCCTCGGACGTGCCCGGCTCGCTCGAGGCGCTCATGCTGGCCCCGCGCCACGAGTACGCCCACCTCGTGCTGGGCGCGAACAACCCGTCGATGCCTCCCCCCTTCAGGCCGAAGAGCTTTCGGCGCTACGTGCACAACGCGTGGATCTGCGAGGGGGCGGCGACGCACTTCGCCGGTCAGGTCGGCCACCTGCGCGCGGCGGTGGCACGGCGGCTGCGCGAGGGCCCGCGGCCGAGCTTTCCCCCCGGCGCGCGCGACTCGCTGGTGCTCGGCGGCTCGGTCTTCGGCCTGCTCGAACGCGAGCGCGGACGCGAGGCCTGCGTCGCGCTGGCCTCGGCGCCGCTGGGATCGGCCGGCGCCGAGCTCGTCGAGGCCGCGTTCGAGCGCCCCCCCGCCGCGGTCGAGCGCCTGTGGGTCGGCTACCTGTCCGAGTTCACGTCCGGCTGAGCCGGGCCCTCGAGCAGCTCCAGGAGCGCCGCCACGACGCGCTCGTCGAACTGCGTGCCCGCCCCCGCCAGCAGCTCAGCTCCAGCCTCGCGCCGGCTCATCGCCGGTCGGTAGGGCCGGTCGCTGATCATGGCCGAGTATGCGTCGCAGGCGAGGATGATGCGCGAGCCCAGCGGGATGTCCTCGCCGCGCAGCCCGTCTGGATAGCCCCTGCCGTCCCAGCGCTCGTGTTCGTGGCGCAACAGGGGCAGCGCCTCTTCCAGCAGCTCCACCCGGGAGAGGATCCGCTCTCCCTCCACCGTGTGGCTCTCGATCGCGCGCCGCTCAAGCGGTGTCAAGGGCTCGCGCTTCTTGAGGATCCTGTCCGGCACGTTGAGCTTGCCGATGTCGCGGAAGATCGCGGCGAAGCGCAGCATCCGCAGCTCCTGCTCGTCGAGCCCGAGCCTGCCGCCGACCTGCTGAGCCCAGTCGACCACCGCGCGTGAGTGCGCGGCGCCGTAGGAATCCTGAGCCTCGACCGCACTAGCGACCGCCTCGGCGGTGCCGAAGTAGGCCTGCTCGAGGCG
>JBBSLY010000050.1:0-8518 GCA_038233455.1 Solirubrobacterales bacterium
CGACTTCGTGAACGTCGTGGAAGCCCCCGACGAGACCACGATGGCCCGGGTGTCGCTCGAGCTCGGATCCCGGGGGACCGCCCGCTACGAGTCCCTGTCGGCGATCCCGATCGACGACTTCATCGCCTCTCTATGAGCCCCGGCCGCAGGGTCACCGCCGACCCCAGCGCGTGAAGGTCCTGGTCGTCGGCGCGGGCGGGCGCGAGCACGCGCTCGTGCGCTGCCTGCTGCGCAGCCGCCAGAAGCCGGAGGTGCTGGCGGCGCCCGGCAACGCCGGCATAGCGCGTGACCGCGTGGAGTGCCTGGACGTAACGATCGACGACGTGCCGGGGTTGGTCGCTGCCGCCCGCGACGCCGCGATCGACCTGGTGGTCGTCGGTCCCGAGGCCCCGCTGGTGGCCGGCCTGGTCGATGCCCTCGAAGAGGCCGACGTGCGCGCGTTCGGCCCCACCCGCGAGGCCGCCCGCCTCGAAGGCTCCAAGCGCTACGCCAAGGAGCTGATGGTCGAGCTCGGCGTGCCCACCGCCGAGCACTCCCTGCTGAGCACCCGCGCGCAGGCGCTGGAGGCGATCCGGCATACGGACTACCCGGTGGTGCTCAAGGCCGATGCCCTCGCGGCGGGCAAGGGCGTGATCGTCTGCGCTGACGAGGCGTGTGCCCGCGATGCGGTCGAGCAGTTCTTCACCGAGCGCCGCTTCGGCGAGACCGAGGTCGTGCTCGAGGAGTTCCTCGAGGGCGAGGAGCTGTCGCTGCTGGCCGTGTGTGACGGTGAGCGCGCGGTGCCCCTCGCGCCGGCCAGGGACTTCAAGCGCATCGGTGACGGTGACGAGGGCCCGAACACCGGCGGGATGGGCAGCTACTCGCCCGTAGCGGGCATCGACCGCGAGCACGCCGAGGCTCTGGCCTTGGCCGTGCATCAGCCGATCGTCGACGAGCTTCGCCGGCGCGGGACGCCGTACCACGGCGTGCTCTACGCCGGCCTGATGATGACCGCGGACGGGCCGAAGGTCCTCGAGTACAACTGCCGCTTCGGCGATCCCGAGACCCAGGCGGTGCTGCCGCGCCTGCGCTCCGACGTGCTCGAGCTGCTCGAGGGCGCCACCCGACCCGGAGGCCTCTCCGGCGTCGAGGTCGAGTGGTCGAAGGAGTGGGCGGTCACGGTGGTGCTGGCCTCGGCGGGCTATCCGGAGAGCTCGTCGAAGGGCGACGAGATCCGTGGCCTGCGAGCGATCGACTCGCTGGAGGTCGAGCTGCTGCACGCGGCGACCGCCGAGCGCAACTCGCGGCTGGTCACAGACGGAGGACGGGTGCTCAGCGTGACCGGAATCGGGGCGAACGCCGAGGAGGCGCGCGACCGCGCCTACTCCGCGGCGGGGCGGATCCAGTTCGACGGCAAGCAGATGCGGACCGACATCGCGGAGCGCGCGGTGATAGACGTGGGGGCATGACCGAACAGGGACAGCCCACATCCGCGACGGAGACCGAGGTCGAGCACGAGTTCGACGAGCTCGAGGTCGACGCGCCGGTGGTGGGCATCGTGATGGGGTCCAAGTCCGACATGCCCGCGATGGAGAAGGCCAAGACCGAGCTCGACGAGCGCGGCATCCGCAGCGAGATCCGTGTGATGAGCGCCCACCGCGATCCGGATGTCGTGGCCGACTACGCCAAGAACGCGCGCATGCGCGGCCTGCGGGTGGTGATCGCGGGAGCCGGCCTGGCCGCCGCGCTCCCCGGCGTGGTTGCCGCGCATACCGACCTGCCCGTGATCGGCGTCCCGCTCACGTCGAGCAGCTCCGTTGGCGGTGGGCTCGACGCCCTGCTTGCGATCGCGCAGATGCCGCCGGGCGTGCCCGTGGGCTGCGTGGGCGTCGACAACGCGCGCAACGCGGCGGTGCTCGCCGCGAAGATCCTCGACGCCTGACGTGCCAGGCGTCCGGTGATCGAGCGCTACACCCGCCCCGAGATGGGAGCGGTGTGGTCAGAGCAGAGAAAGCTCGAGACCTGGCTGGAGGTGGAGCTGGCGGTGGTCGAGGCGCTTGCCGACGAGGGCACGGTGCCCGTCGCGGACGCCGCCGCGATCCGCGAGCGGGCCGCCTTCACCGTCGAGGAGGTCGCAGAGCGCGAGCGCGTGACCGATCACGACGTGGCGGCGTTCGTGGACGTGGTGGCAGCTTCGGTCGGCGAGCCCGGGCGCTGGGTGCACCACGGGCTCACCTCCTCCGACGTCCTCGACACGGCCCTCGGCCTGCAGATCACGGCCGCGGGTGAGCTGCTCGTGGCCGGCGCGCGCGCCTACCGCGACGCCCTGATCGCGCGGGCGAGAGAGCACGTGGGCACCCTGTGCGTGGGCCGCACGCACGGGATCCAGGCGGAGCCGACGACCTTCGGGGTCAAGCTCGCCGGCTTCGCGTTCGAGGCCCAGCGCAACGTTGAGCGGCTGGAGAGCACGGTGACGGGTGCGGCGGTGGGCGCGCTGTCGGGTGCGGTGGGCACCTATGCGGCCAACGGCCCCGAGCTCGAGGAGGCCGTCCTGCGGCGGCTCGGGCTCGCCCGTGAGGACGTGTCCACGCAGGTCGTGGCGCGCGATCGCCATGCGGGCCTGCTGGGAGCGGTGGCGCTCGCCGGTGCCGGCCTCGAGCGCTTCGCCACCGAGGTTCGCCACCTGCAGCGCACCGAGGTGCGCGAGGTCGAAGAGCCGTTTCGCTCCGGCCAGAAGGGCTCCTCGGCGATGCCCCACAAGCGCAACCCGATCACCTCGGAGCGGATCACCGGCATCGCGCGGCTTCTGCGCGGCTACGCCCAGGCGGGGCTCGAGGACGTGGCGCTGTGGCACGAGCGCGACATCTCCCACTCTTCCGTGGAGCGGGTAGCGCTGCCCGACGCCGCGATCCTGCTCGACTACGCCCACGGGCTAGGACTGCGGCTGGCCGAGGGCATGACCGTGCACGCCGACCGGATGGCCGAGAACCTCGAGGCCACCCACGGCGCCCTGTACTCCCAGCGTGCGCTGCTCGCGCTCGTGGAGGCGGGGCGCTCGCGCGACGAGGCCTACCGGATCGTCCAGGGGGGCGCCCAGCGCGCCTGGGACGAGCGCACGCCGTTTCGCGACCTGCTCGCCGCGGCGGCCCCCGACGCCGACCTCGATTCGATCTTCGACCCCGCGAGCTTTACCAGGCATGCGGAGGCGATCGTCGGCCGCCTCGACTCGATCTCCGACTGAGAGCCGACCCGGCCGATTGTTAGCCTGCGGCGGGTGAGCGAGACCGCCGCCCTCGAGAGCCTCGAGCTGCTGGCCCGGGGCAAGGTCCGCGACATCTACGCGGTCGACGACGACCACCTGCTGCTGGTGGCCTCGGACCGGATATCGACCTACGACGCGGTGCATCCCACGCCCATCCCCGACAAGGGCAAGGTGCTCACAGGGCTGACCGCCTTCTGGCTCGACCGTACCGAGGGCATCGCCCCCAACCATCTCGTTTCCTTCACCGATATCCCGGCCGAGGTGCGCGGCCGCGCGATGCTGGTCGAGCGGCTGGAGATGGTGCCGGTCGAGTGCGTGGTGCGCGGCTACATCACGGGGTCGGGGTGGAAGGACTACGGGGCCACGGGCACCGTCTGCGGGATCGAGCTGCCCACCGGGCTGAGCGAGTCCGAGCAGTTGCCCGAGCCGATCTTCACGCCGGCCACGAAGGCGGAGGTGGGAGACCACGACGAGAACGTCGATTTCGATCGAGCGGCCGAGATCATCGGCGATCGCGAGCTACTCGAGCAGCTGCGCCGGCTCTCGATCGAGATCTACTCCCACGGCGCCGCTCACGCGCGCGAGCGCGGGATCATCCTGGCCGACACGAAGTTCGAGTTCGGCCGCCGCCCCAACGGCACGATCGTGCTCGGCGACGAGGTGATGACGCCGGACTCCTCGCGGTTCTGGCCGGACGACGGCTATGAGCCGGGTCGCGGCCAGCCGAGCTTCGACAAGCAGTACGTGCGCGACTGGGCTTCGGGGTCGGGGTGGGACAAGTCCCCGCCCGCTCCTGAGCTGCCCGACGAGGTGGCGTCGAGGACGCGCGAGCTATACGTCGACGCCTACGAGCGGATCGCCGGCGAGCCCTTCTCGGCCTGGCTCGAGCGCAGCGGCGCGGCGTGAAGGCCCGCGTTCTGATCCGCCCCAAGGAGGGCATCCTCGACCCCCAGGGCCAGGCCGTCGAGCGGGCTCTGCCGGCGCTTGGGTTCGAGGGCGCGAAGGAGGTGCGCGTAGGCAGGCTGGTGGAGCTCGAGGTCGCCGACAGCTCCCGCCTGCGCGAGATGTGCGAGCGCCTCCTGGCGAACCCTCTGATCGAGGACTACGAGGTGCAGGTGGTCGAATGAAGTTCGGGGTCGTGCGCTTCCCCGGCAGCTGCGACGAGGTCGACGCGCTCATGGCCTGCCGCCGGTTCGCAGACGCGCGGCTGCTCTGGCACGGCGATCGCGACCTCGACGGGGTCGACGTCGTCGTGATCCCCGGCGGCTTCTCCTACGGCGACTACCTGCGGGTGGGAGCGATCGCCCGCTTCTCCCCGGTGATGGCCGCGGTCAAGGAGCACGCGCTGGCCGGGGGGGCCGTGCTCGGCATCTGCAACGGCTTCCAGGTCCTATGCGAGGCGGGTCTGCTGCCCGGCGCCCTGCTGCCCAACTCGGGCCTGCGCTTCCTGTGCCGCCAAGTCGACGTCGAGGTGGTCAACCGCGACACTCCCTTCACGCGCGCGTGCGCCGGGGGTGACACGCTCTCGATCCCCGTCAAGCACACGTCGGGCCGTTACTACGCGCCAGAAGAGGCTCTCAGCGACATGGATGCACATGGGCAGATCATCCTCCGTTACGCCCCCGGGCACAACCCCAACGGCTCGGTCTCGGACATCGCCGGCGTGGCCAACCGAGACAAGAACGTGATGGGCCTCATGCCCCACCCCGAGCACGCGGTGGACACGCTGGACGGCTCGACGGACGGGGGCTGCCTGTTCGAGTCGCTGGTAGAGCACGTGGAGGAGATGGCCGAGCGCGTGGCCGGAGCCCACGCGTGAGCGGGTCGGCCACCGTGGCGCCCCACCGTGCGCTCGGGCTCACCGACTCCGAGTACGACCTGATCGTCGAGAAGATGGGGCGCGCGCCCAACGGCGTGGAGCTGGCGGTATTCAGCCTCATGTGGTCCGAGCACTGCGCCTACAAGCACTCGAAGAAGCTGCTCGGCCGCCTGCCCACCGAGGGCCCCCACCTGCTGATGGGGCCAGGCGAGAACGCGGGCGCCGTGAGCGTCGGCAACGGATTGGCGATCGCCTTCAAGGTCGAGTCGCACAACCACCCGAGCGCGGTCGAGCCCTTCCAGGGGGCGGCCACCGGAGTCGGGGGCATCCTGCGCGACGTGTTCGCCGTCGGCGCGCGGCCGATCGCCGTGCTCGACTCGCTGCGCTTCGGCGAGCTGGAGTCCGCCCGCTCGCGCTACCTGCTCGACGGCGCGGTCGCCGGCATCGGCCACTACGGCAACTCGATCGGCGTGGCGAACGTGGGCGGCGAGGTCTACTTCGAGGACGCCTACGAGCAGAACTGCCTCGTCAACGCGATGTGCCTGGGCATCGCGCAGGAGGAGCGCCTGATCCGTTCCGCGGCGGCGGGAGTCGGCAACCTGCTGGTCCTGATGGGCGCGCGCACCGGTCGCGACGGGATCGGCGGTGCGTCGGTGCTCGCCTCCGCCGAGCTGGACGCGGGCGACGACTCAAAGCGGCCCTCGGTGCAGATCGGCGATCCCTTCGAGGAGAAGAGGCTGCTCGAGTGCTGCCTCGAGCTGCTCGACCGGGGCACGCTGGCCTCCCTGCAGGACCTCGGGGCCGCCGGCCTGTCCTCGAGCGCGGCCGAGATGGCCTCCAAGGGAGAGGTCGGCCTCGACATCGACGTGTCCAGGGTGCCGCTGCGCGAGGAAGGCATGGAGCCCTTCGAGATCATGGTCTCCGAGTCTCAAGAGCGCATGCTGTGCGTGATCGAGCCCGAGCGGCTCGCCGACCTTGAGGAGGTCTGCGGGCGTTGGGAGGTGCGCGCCACCGCGATCGGCGAGGTCAGCGCCTCGCGGCGCCTGCGGGTGCTTGACGGCGCCGAGGTGGTGGGCGACATGCCGGTCGAGGCCCTCGTGGACGACTGTCCGCTGTACGACCTCGAGCCGCAGGCGCCAGCGGAGCAGATCTATCCCGCGCCGGCGCGGACTCTCGAGTCCGAGGACCCGCACGACGCGCTGCTGGCGCTGATGGGGTCCGCCAACCTCGCCTCGCGCGTGCCGCTGTTCGAGCAGTACGACTGTCTCGTCGGGTCGCGCACCGTGCGCCGTCCCGCTCAGGCCGACGCCGCCGTGCTCGACTTGGCCGCCGACGGGGCCGAGGGGGGAATCGCGGTCGCGATCGACGGCAACGGGCGCCGGGTGGCATGCGACCCGTACACCGGGAGCGTCGAGGCCGTCCTCGAGTGCGCCGCCAACCTCGCATGCGTGGGCGCGGAGCCGCTCGGGCTCACCAACTGCCTGAACTTCGGCAACCCCGAGAAGCCCCACGTGGCGTGGCAGCTCGAGCGGTCCGTCGCGGGCATGGCGGACGCGCTGGGCGAGCTGGGCGTGCCGGTCGTCGGCGGTAACGTCTCGCTCTACAACGAATCCGGGGAGGGACCGATCTACCCCACTCCGGTGGTCGGCATGGTGGGCGCGGTGCCGGACGTCGGCCGCGTGTCCGGTACCGGCTTCGTGTCCGAGGGGCACACGGTCGCGCTCGTGCGCGCCCCGGAGGCGACGGTCTCGCGCGACGGCTCGGAGCTGGCGAAGCTGCTCGGCGAGGAGCTGCCGGCCGGGCTCCCGGAGATCGACGTCGCGGCCACGTGGCGCGTGATCGAGGCGGTGCGGGATGCGGTGCGCGAGGGCCGCCTGGCCAGCGCGCACGACGTGGCCGAAGGGGGCGTCGCCGTGGCTCTGGCCGAGTGCTGCCTGGCGGGCGGCATCGGGGCCGCGGTATCGCTCCCGCAGCTCGGATCGGACCAGCTGTTCGGCGAGGGGGTGGGGCGATTCGTGGTGTCGGGCCCCGTCGAGTCGCTCGAGCCCCTGGGCGACCTGGCTGCGGCGATCGGAACGGTGGGTGGTGAGAGGCTCGAGATCGGCGAGTGCAGCTGGGCCCTCGACGAGCTGCGCGAGGCCTTCGGGGCGCTCGCTCTCGCCTTCCCGTGAGGACGGGCCATCTGCCGGCCGGCGTGCGCCGGGGCCCCGTTTTCGCTGCTACCCTCAAATCTCGGCCGCTGCGCACTCGCCGGCCACCTCTTTGGGACCAATGGACCCCCTGACCGATCCGCTTGACGAGCGCGACGGACCGCGCGACGAGTGCGGCGTCTTCGGCGTATACGCACCCGAGTCAGAGGTCGCGCGCCTCACCTACTTCGCCCTCTACGCGCTTCAACACCGCGGCCAGGAGTCGGCGGGGATCGCGACGGCCGAGGCAGGCAACCTGGTCACCATCCGCGATCTCGGGCTGGTCTCCCAGGTGTTCGACGAGCAGAAGCTGCGCGCCCTCACCGGCAACAGCGCCATCGGGCACGTGCGCTACTCGACCACCGGCTCGTCCGCCTGGGAGAACGCCCAGCCCGTCTACCGCTCGGACCATCACCGGATCGCGCTCGCGCACAACGGCAACCTGATCAACGCGGTGGAGCTGCACTCGGAGTTGAGCGAGCGCGGCGTGACCTTCGCCTCGACGTCGGACTCGGAGATCATCGCCGCGCTGCTCTCGACCCACGAGGCCGACACCGTCGAGGAGGCGCTGGCCGACGTGATGCCCCGGCTGAAGGGTGCGTTCTCCACCGTGGTGCTCACCCCGGACAGCGTGCTCGCGTTTCGCGACGGCGCCGGCCTGCGGCCGCTGTCGCTCGGACGTGTGGGGGATCGCTACTGCGTCGCCTCGGAAAGCTGCGCGTTCGACATCGTCGGCGCCGAGCTGCTGCGCGAGGTCTCACCGGGCGAGATGGTCTCCTTCTCCGAAGGCGGGATCGAGACGCGCCAGGTCGTCGAGTCCGACCGCAAGGCGTTCTGCGTGTTCGAGCACATCTACTTCGCGCGGCCCGACTCGATCCTGGAGGGCAACCGCACCCAGGTGTCGCGACGGAAGATGGGGGAGATCCTCTGGCGCGAGGCCCCGGTGGAGGCTGACGTGGTGATCGCGGTGCCCGACTCCGGCAACCCCGCCGCGGTCGGGTACTCGAAGGCGTCGGGCCTTCCGCGTGACGACGGGCTGATCAAGAACCGCTACGTGGCGCGCACGTTCATCCAGCCGGGCCAGGAGCTGCGAAAGCACGGCCTGCGGATGAAGTTCAACCCGCTGCGCGAGGTCGTGGAGGGCAAGCGGCTGGTTGTCGTGGACGACTCGATCGTGCGCGGCAACACCACCCGTCAGATCGTGAAGATGCTCCGCGACGCGGGTGCGGCGGAGGTGCATATGCGCATCAGCGCCCCGCCGATCCGCCA